>JAQGPE010000682.1 GCA_028293225.1 Akkermansiaceae bacterium
GCTCTTCCGATCTTGTATGGCTGCATCAGGCGGTCCGGCGGGCATTTGCGACGATGGCGTCCATAATCATCTCGTGGAGCGCCGTCGGCAGGTCATGGCCCATGCCTGGGACGATCATGAGTTCGGCGCCGGGAATGGCGGCGGCGGTATCCTCGCCGGCGGCGGGTGGGATGAGCGGATCTGCCGCGCCGTGGATGACCAGGGTGGGTGCGGTGATTTTCGCCAGGCGGGCGCGGTTGTCGCCGGTGGCGGCGATCGCGGCGAGCTGCCGGGCGAAGCCGGAGGGATTGTAGGCGCGGCGGGTTTCCTCGCGGATCGACTCGCGTTTTTCCTCGTCGTTGAAGGGATAGCCGGGACTGGAGATCCGGCGGGCAAAGGCGAGACGGTGGGTGAGAAAGCCGTCTTCATCCTCCGTGGGGCTGGACGCGCGCTGCAGCAACATCGCCATGACGTCGGGCTCGGCTGGAGGCAGATCCGGATTGCCGGTGCTGGCCATGATGGAAACGAGTGAAAAGACCCGGTGAGGGTGATCCGCTGCGATCAGTTGGGCGATCATGCCTCCCATCGATCTGCCGATAAGATGGGCCCGTGGGATGAAAAGGGCATCGAGCAGGCCGATCGTATCGGCCACCATGTCGTGCAGAGTGTAGGGCACTTCCGGCTGGCGGCCCTGCCCGAGAGCGGCGGCGATGGCACGGAAATCCGGGGCCGGCGATGCGTTGAAATGGGTCGAGAGGCCGCTGTCGCGATTGTCGAAGCGGATCACCCGGTAGCCTTTTGCCGCAAGAGCCTGACAGAAGGAACCCGGCCAGCGGATCATCTGGGTTCCCAGGCCGGCGATCAGCAGGAAGACCTCCGCGTCCTCCCGGCCAAAGCTCTCGTAGTGGAGGGTGATGCCATTTGCCTCAATGGTGCTTGCTTGCATGACTTCAGGTTGGGACCGGGAGCCCGGTGAGAGGGAGGAGCTGGAAGCCTTCGAGCGCCGCGGGCAGGAGGGTTTTTACCCGGATGAAAATTTTTGTCAATAATACCCGTGTAATAATGCCGCCTCCCGCCGCTCTCAGGCGACCTTGCGACGGTGGGTCTCCAGCAGGCGGATGAAATTCCGCACCATCAGGGAGTCGATGTTCTTTCTCCAGACGGCCCACATGGTGAAGTCAGCACCGGCTTTGCTCAGATCGAGCGGGACGGTGACGATGCCGTGGCTTTTCGTGAGATCGAGGATCTCGGGCAGCATGCTGATGCCCTGGTCGGCGGCGATCATGGTGAGCAGGGACTCGAAGCCGCTGATTTCCCGGGAAGGTCCGGGGAAGGCGGCTTCGTCGCGGAACATCTGGACGATGTCGCGGCGGTGGGTGGAGGTGCTTTCTTCGCCGAGGAAAAGGAAGGTGTCCTTGGAGAGTTCCGCCATGCGGATGGTCTCGCGGGTGGCCAGGGGATGGTGGCGGGAGACGGAGACGCCAAAGGTGGAGCGGACCAGCAGCAGGCTGTCCATGCCGGGCATGTGCTCGACGTCGTTGCCGTAGGCGAAGCCGATGTGGATCTGCCCGGCGGCCAGGGCGCTGAGCTGATCGACCGGATTCATTTCCGCGAACGTGACCTCGATGTCGGGGAATTCGTGATGGAAGGCCTTGAGGGCCTCCGGCAGGAAGCTGGTGGAAATCTGGCCGACGCTGCCGATTTTCAGGCGCCCGCGGCGGCCGTTCTGGGCTTCGCGAGCCAGGCGCGTGGCTTCTTCGACATTGCTGAGGATGGCCTGGGCTTCGGCCAGAAAGACCGCGCCCGCATCGGTGAGGCTGACCCGCACCGTGTCGCGGTCGAGCAGCCGGACCCCGGTCTGTTCTTCCAGGTCCTTGATCTGCTTGCTGAGGGCGGGGCGGGTAACGTGCAGGCGCGCGGCGGCCCGGCTAAAACTCAGTTCCTCCGCGACAGCTACGAAATAACGCAAATGCCTCAGTTCCATCCCGGGGGAGTGGTAATCTGAAGTTACCACCTTGGAAACTTCTAAATCATTCCTCGGTTGCTTTAGCGATGCTAAGAACTGCGTATCTGAAACAGCCGTTTCAGAAAAGTCATTCCTCTTTCATCATGCGCCCGGCCCTCTTCCTTACCTGCATTCCTCTTCTCATTCTTCCATCCTGCAAGAAAAAGGACAAAGCGGCCGGCGGTCCGCCTCCTCCGGCGGCCGTGACCTTTTCCGCCGCTGCCAGTGAGACGGTGGCGGTGACGCGCGAGCTGCCCGGTCGTGTGGAGTCGGTGCGGGTCGCTGAGGTTCGCGCCCGCGTGCCCGGTATTTTGCTGGAGCGGGTCTTCAAGGAAGGTGCTGACGTGAAGGCGGGCGATATTCTTTTCAAGATCGATCCGGCTCCGCTGGAGGCGGCGAGAGACAACGCCCAGGCTGCCTTGGTGCGCACGCAGGCGACCCTGGCGCAAACCTCGAACGACGTGAACCGCTATCGCGGGCTGGTTCAGTCGAAGGCGGTCAGCCAACAGACTTTCGACAATGCCAACGCTGCGAACCTGGTGGCGGATGCCGAGGTCAAGGCGGCGGAGGCAGCGTTGAAGACCGCGGATTTGAATCTCGGTTACGCCGTGGTGACGGCGCCGATCGACGGCCGTATCGGCCGCGCGCAGGTGACCGAAGGCGCCCTGGTCGGGCAGGGGGATGCCACGCTGATGGCGACGATCCAGCAGCTCAGCCCGGTTTACTTCGATTTCACCCAGTCCGTTACGGACATGCTGTCGCTGCGGAGGGCGATGGAAAGCGGGGAGTTCGCCAAGGCCGATCCTTCCAAATCCGCGGCGAAGCTGATCCTGGAGGACGGCACGGAATACGCGCAACCTGCGAAGATCCTCTTTTCCGAAGCGGTGGTCGATGAATCGACCAGCATGGTGACGCTGCGCGCTGAAATCCCGAATCCCGACAAGATCCTGCTACCCGGCATGTTCGCCCGCATCCGGGTGGTGCAGGCGGTGCGCGAGAATGTGGTGACGGTGCCACAACGCGCGGTGACCCGCGGGCCCGGCGGGATTGGTACGGTGATGATCGTAGACGATGGCAACAAGGCCCAGGTCCGCACCATCAAGACCGACACGGCCGTCGCCGATAAATGGGTGGTGACCTCCGGCCTGAAGGCGGGCGAGAAGGTGATCATGGAAGGTCTCCTGAAGGCGCGTCCGGGAGCGGATGTGAAGCCGGAGCCCTACGTTCCACCGGCTCCCGCTGCCGAAGACAAGGATGCGAAGAAGGGCTGAGCGCCCGGCGTCGTGCAGTGACCTGAGTTTCCACTTTTTCCCTTTCCTCACATGGCCCCGTTTTTCATCGATCGCCCGGTTTTCGCCTGGGTGGTCGCCATCCTCATCTCGATGCTCGGGTTGATTTCGATCACCCAGCTCCCGGTCGCGCAGTATCCTGCCGTCGCGCCGCCGTCGATTTCGATCACGGCGAACTACGCCGGTGCATCCTCGGAGACGCTGACTGACACGGTGACCTCGGTCATCGAGCAGCAGCTCAACGGCATCGACAACCTGCTCTACATGTCGTCCACCAGCGATGCCAACGGCACCGCGGTGATCACGCTTTACTTCACCCCGGGTACGAATCCGGATACGGCGCAGGTGCAGGTGCAGAACAAGGTGCAGCTGGCGACGCCGAGCCTGCCGCAGACCGTGCAGCAGCAGGGTGTGGTGGTGGCCAAGGCGACGCGCAATTTCATGATGTTCATCACGCTGTCTTCGGAGGACGGCAGCATGGATGCGATCGCGCTGGGCAACTACATGGCGTCGAGCGTGCTCGACCCGCTGCGGCGCATCGCCGGCGTGGGTGAAGTCGACCAGTTCGGCACCCAGTACGCCATGCGCGTGTGGCTGGATCCGGACAAGCTTAACAGCTACAACATGACGCCGGGGGATATTTCCACGGCGATTCAGGCGCAGAACACCCAGGTGCCGGTGGGCCAGATCGGTTCGCTGCCGGCGGTCGAGGGCCAGCAGCTGAACATCATTCTCCAGGGTCGCGCGACGCTGCGCCAGGAAGATGAGTTCAAGCAGATCATCCTGCGGGTCAATCCGGACGGCTCCCGCGTGTATCTGCGGGATGTGGCCCGCGTCGAAATGGGCGGCCAGGACTACTCCACTTCGGCCCGGATTGACGGCCATCCGGCCGCGGCTGCCGCGATCAAGCTTTCGCCGTCCGCCAACGCCCTCGATACGGCAAACGCCGTAAGAACGGAGGTTGAACGCCTGCAGGGCTTCTTCCCGCCGGGGATCAAGGTGACCTATCCGCTGGATACCTCCACCTTCGTGAAGATCTCGATCGAGGAAGTGCTCAAGACCCTGGTCGAAGCCATCGTGCTGGTGTTCCTGGTGATGTATCTGTTCCTGCAGAACATCCGCGCCACGATCATCCCGACCCTGGTGGTTCCGGTGGCCCTGCTGGGCACCTGCGGCATGATGGCCGCGCTGGGTTTCTCGATCAACGTGCTGACGATGTTCGGCATGGTGCTGGCGATCGGCATTCTCGTGGACGACGCCATCGTGGTCGTCGAGAACGTGGAGCGTATCATGAGCGAGGAGGGCCTGCCGGCGAAGGATGCCACCCGCAAGGCCATGGGCCAGATCACCGGCGCGCTGATCGGCATCACCCTGGTGCTGACCGCGGTGTTCATTCCGATGGCGTTCTTCGGCGGCTCGGTCGGAACGATTTATCGCCAGTTCACCATGGCGATGGTCTCGTGCATGATGTTCTCGGTGTTCCTGGCGCTTTCTCTGACGCCGGCGCTCTGCGGCACGATCCTGAAACAGGTGGATGCCGGACACCACCACGCCAAGGGCGGATTCTTCGGCTGGTTCAACCGGACCTTCGACCGCACAACCACCGGGTATCAGAGGATGGTCGGCGGCTTTATCAAGCACGCCTGGATCGGCATCGTCGCCCTGGCGGGAGTCTGCTTCCTGGTCTTCACACTCTATAAGAAGCTGCCGTCGTCCTTCCTGCCGGAAGAAGACCAGGGCTACTTCCTGGTGCTGGTGTCGCTGCCGACCGGCGCGACCGACGAGCGGACGCGGGATGCTCTGCTGAAGGTCGAGGACTATTTTGCGAAGCAGCCGGAGATCGAGCACTACTTCACCGTCGCGGGCTTCAGCTTCACGGGTAAGGCCCAGAACTCCGGTCTGGCCTTCCTGCGCCTGAAGCCGTGGGAGGAGCGCAAGGGCGAGGAGCATCATGTGCAGGCGATCATTGGCCGGGCCTTCGGCGCTCTGAGCCAGGTGAAGGACGCGCTGATCTTCCCGCTGAACCCGGCTGCCATTCCGGAGCTGGGCACTTCCTCCGGCTTTGACTTCTGGCTGCAGGATGTCGGCGGCGTGGGCCACGACAAGATGATGGACGCCCGCAACCAGTTGCTGGGGATGGCGATGAAAAACCAGAACCTGGCCGGTGTCCGCGTCCAGGGCCTGGAAGACGCCGCCCAGATGAAAATCGACCTGGATGAGGACAAGGCGAGCGCTCTCGGGATTTCGCTGGCTGACATCAACACCACGTTGTCGACCGCCTTCGGGTCGAACTACGTGAACAACTTCGTCAATGGCGAGCGTGTGCAGCGCGTGATCGTCCAGCTCGACGCCCAGTTCCGGATGAATCCGGACGACGTCGGCAAGGTCTTCGTCCGGAACAGCACCGGCAAGATGGTGCCGCTGTCGAGCTTCACCACCGTTCACTGGTCCTTCGGTTCGCCGCAGCTCCAGCGCTACGATGGCTTGCCGGCCGTGAACATCACCGGTTCCGCCATCCCCGGGCACAGCTCGGGTGAGGCGATCACCGAGATGGAGACCATGGCGAAGGAACTGCCACAGGGTCTGGGCTACTCGTGGAGCGGTCAGTCGCTGGAGGAAAAAATCTCCGGCAACCAGGCTCCACAGCTCTACGGGATCTCCCTGCTGATTGTGTTCCTGTGTCTCGCCGCTCTTTACGAAAGCTGGTCGACGCCGGTGGCCGTGATCATGGTGGTGCCGCTGGGGATTCTCGGCGCGCTGGCTGCCGCGAGCTTCCGCGATCTGCCGAACGACGTGTATTTCAAGGTCGGCCTGCTCACCACGGTGGGGCTTTCCACCAAGAACGCGATTTTGATCATTGAGTTCGCACTGGACCTGATGAAAGAGGGGGAGAGCCTGACGAAAGCGATCCTGGATGCGGTGAAGATGCGCATCCGCCCGATTCTGATGACTTCCATCGCCTTCATTCTGGGCGTCATGCCGCTGGTGATCAGCACCGGTGCGGGTTCCGCCAGCCAGAACGCCATCGGCACCGGTGTGGCCGGGGGCATGGTTTCGGGCACCTTGCTTGCAGTATTCCTCGTTCCTGTCTTTTTCGTCGTTGTCCGCCGCCTTACCGACCGTTTGACCGGTCACGCGAAAAATTCGGAAGAAGCCGCTTCCTCCAAACCTCCAACAGATGACCTTCGTCATGCGTAAGCCGAACCTGATCCTACTGACCATCCCCGCTCTTCTCGGCTCCTGTTCATTGGAGCCGCTGCTTGAAAAGGTCTCTTCGCCGGTTTCCGGCCAATTCCCTGGCAACTCGGGTGGAGACGTCCCCGCCGACATTTCCTGGCAGAAATTCTTCACCGACCCACGGCTCAAGAAGCTGGTATCGCTGGCGCTGGACAACAACCGTGACCTCCGGGTGGCGGCGTTGAATGTCGAGCAGGTGCGGGCTCAGTATCGCATCTCCCGGGCTGACCTGTTCCCGACCGTCGATCTGGGCGCTTCCGGCACGCGGTCGCGGACACCCAGCTCGCTTGCCGGCGGGGCCGGGGCCGCCAATGTGCGTTCCTACGATGTCTCGGTGGGTGTGACCGCTTACGAACTCGATATCTTCGGTCGCGTTCGCAGCCTGAACCACCAGGCGCTCGAGCAGTACTTCGCCAGCGACGCCGCCCGCATCGGGGCGCAGATCTCTTTGGTCGCGGAAGTGGCCAACCAGTACTTCACCGAGCGAGCGCTGCTGGAGCAGATCGAGCTGTCCGAGCGGACCTTGAAAGCCGTCAGCGACACCTATGGCCTGACCCAGAAGCGCTTCGATGCCGGCGACGTGTCGGAGCTCGACCTGCGTTCCGTGGACATCCAGGTGCAGACCGCGAAGGCGAACCTCGCCAGCTTCAACCAGCAACTCGCCCAGGCCCGCAACGCCATGGGAGTGCTTTTGGGCACCGGAGTTCCGGGCAGCCTGCCTTCGGGACGCTCACTGGATGAAGGCCTGGTTTCCGAAGTCCGCGCCGGCGTGCCTTCCAGTCTGCTGGAGCGCCGCCCTGACATCCGGGAAGCGGAGCACTCCCTGCGTGCTGCCAATGCCAACATCGGAGCGGCTCGCGCCGCTTTCTTCCCGCGCGTAACCCTGACGGGCAGCGCTGGAACGGCCAGCAACAGCCTGGATCGCCTGTTCCAGACCGGCACCGGCGCTTGGAGCTTCTCGCCGCAAATCAGTGTGCCGATCTTCGACGCCGGCCGCAACAAGGCCACGCTCGACGCCGCGGTTCTCGGCAAGGAAATCGAAGTCGCCCGCTACGAAAAAGCGATCCAGACCGCCTTCCGCGAAGTGGCGGACGGACTGGCTGCCCGCAGCGGCCTGGCCGACCAGATCAAGGCATACGACGGTCTGGTGGAAGCGCAGCAGAAGCGCTTCGACCTGGCCACCGCCCGCTACAACCAGGGGGTGGACAGCTACTTCGAAGTGCTGACGGCCCAACAGGACCTGTTCAATGCTCAGCAGACCCGGATCCAGCTGCGCCTTTCCCGCGCGGTGAACTCGGTGAACCTCTACAAGGCACTGGGCGGCGGCTGGTAAGCTGATCCGGCTCGCGACGATTCAAAACAAAGGCGAGCTCCGCTGACTGCGGGGCTCGCCTTCTTTGCTTTCGGAAGGGAGGGTTGGAAGGAGATGCTTCGAAGCGATCGCGTGCCGGATGGAGGAGCGGAGCATGCGGAACGTATCGCGCGATCTGCGCATCCGCCAAGGATGAGCTACGCATTTCCGCAAAAATGACGGCTCGCCATGGTGGTTGATTTTCCGGCAGGAATGGGTAGAAGGACGCAGGAAAGCATGAGGAAAATCATTTCAAATGCCAGAGTGGTGACGCCGGGGATGGATCTGGCGAACGGATTCGTGGTGATCGAGGAAGGCCGGATCGTGGCCATCGGCGAGGGGAATCTTCCGGTTGGCGATGCGGAGGTGATCGATGCCGGAGGCAAATCGCTGCTGCCGGGATTCATCGACATCCACAGTCACGGCGCCGATGGCCACGATGTCTGCGACGACTCGCTGGAATCCCTCCGGCACATCGCGCGGCGCAAGCTGCAGGAAGGCGTGACCACCTGGCTGCCGACCACGCTGACTCAGCCGGTGGAAAAGCTCCGGTCGATCGCGGGAAAAATCGCCGCCTTTCGCGACGAGGGCGGGCTGACCCGCTGTCCCGGCATGCATGTCGAGGGACCCTTCATCAATCGCGATAAGACGGGCGCCCAGAACCCAGAGTATGTGCGGCCGCCGGACTTCGCCGAGCTGGCGGCGCTGCATGAGATCATGCCTGCGCTGATCGTTTCGCTCGCACCGGAAATGCCGGGTGCGGTCGAACTGATCGCAGCCGCGGCGGCATTTGGCATCCGCTGCTCCGCGGCGCACACCGCCTCAACCTCGGCGCAGATCTTTGCCGCCTGCGATGCCGGGCT
>JAQGPE010000699.1 GCA_028293225.1 Akkermansiaceae bacterium
TTCCACTTCTCACTTCCCACCTTCCACTGAGCCCACCGCACCCAGCACCTCCAGATTCTCCAGCGCTGTCTCCTTCAACTCCCCGTCCGGAAATCTCGCCACCCATGCCGCCGCCTGGTCCGGCTGGGTCTGGGCCCAGCGTTGCACGATCCCCATCACCGCATCGGACTGCGCCTTGCCTTTTGAAATCTCCCGCATCGCCAGCGTCGCCGCAGCTACGGGATCCGCAGTACTCCACGCCGTGGCGATCGCCGCCATCGCCCGCTCGCGCAGGGACTCATTCGTGATCTGCCGCGCCCATTGCGCCGCCGCCGGGGCATCCTGCGCCGCCCATTCCATCGCGCCATGCCGCACCAGTTCCTCCTGCTGCGCATTCGCGGGCAGATCCATCGCCAGCCTCAAGGCCTCCACCGGATCGCTTCGCAAAGCCTCCCCCGCCACCGCCAGCACGGCCGACTCCCGCTCCGGGCCGCCCTTCAAATGGCCCGCCCACGCCGCCGCATCGGTCATCGCCTGGTTCGCCCACACCACCGCCACTCCCGCCAGCGCCTCCTCCCGCAGACCCCTCGCAGGCAGCCCCTCCGCCCACCGCGCCGCAGCGCGCCCGTCCACCTCCGCCCACCGCCGCAGCAGCGCGATGCATGCCGCATCCTCTCCCTGCCCTAACAGATCATCCAGCATCCCCCGGATCTCCTCCACCGGGCAACCTTCCACCCATCCCCTCAGTAGCGCCTGCCGCCGCTCCGCATCCTCCTCGCCGCGAATCGCCGCGATCTTTTCCTTCAAAAGCCCGTCGCCCTTTCCGGCGACCGCTCTCACCGCCGAAGCTTCCCGCACGCGCCGGCCCTCGACGCCGCGGGTCACTTGTTCTTTCTCTTCAAGATTCCCCTGACCCGGACGAGCCAGCATCCATCCGCAAATCAAGATCAGCAGCAGCAGGGCGGATCCTCCGCCCCACAACGGCCAGCCCATCGGCCCGCGCAGGGAGCGCGGGCCGGTGACCGATTTTTGATTTCCTGGCGAATGCATGGCGGTGGTCGTCGGGCTTCCATTCAGGGAACCGCCGTCACGTTATCCAGCGTGGCGGTGCTCAGTTGGTTCGCATCGCCGCTGTCCACGCCCAGGCCCACATAGGCGCTGCTGGCCATGGCGATAGTCGTCGAGGTTCCAAGCTGCGTCCACGTCGATCCATCGCTCGAGTAGTAGGCTGCGAACGCATTGCCGGTCCGCGTGATCCTCACCCAATACGGTGCCGCCTTGCCGGTCGAGGCCGTCGTCGTCGTGGCCCCACCGGTGCTGCTGCGCGTGGTGAAGACGATGCCGCTGGTCGGCGTCACCCACACTCCCGCTTCGCTGGCATTTGCGTTCAGCGATTCACGGACCATCACGCCCGCCTTCGCGTTGGCGTTGGTGTTCTGAAGCGTCGCCACCCGCAGCGTGACCGAGCAGTCGGCACTGGACAGTTGATACAATGACCCGAACGAGTCCGCTGTCCCACCGACATTCGTGCCCGCGCCATTCACCGTGAAGACTCCGCTCGCATAAGTGGCGCTGCTGGCCGCACCGCTCACGCCGATGTCCGCCTTCACCCATGGGCTCGGCGGGGTCGCCGTATTGACAGCGATCCTGACGTTGTCGATGAACACGGTATTGTCCCCGGTCGCGAGATCCGTCCCGACGAACGACAGCGTCTGCGTCCCCGCCGTCGCGGTGAAGGTCGCCGTGTAATCCACGTAGCTGGTGGCCGCCGTCCCCGGATTGTAGCTGCCGACCAGGGTGCTATCGATCTTCACGTTCCATGACTCGCCGCCATGCTGGTTCGCTCCACTGCGCTGGGCGGCGGAGAAGGTGACGGTGTAGGTCGTGCCGATGTTCAGTCCGGTCAGCGCCTGCGACAGCGTGCCGAACTCCTGGACGAAGGCCGCCTGCGTTCCCACTGGCGCATTCGGATTGCTGAAGCCGCTGCCGTTGGACACCAGGCCCGAACCGCTTGGGCTCGCTCCGGTGAAGGTCCAGGTGCCGCCGGTCGGGCTGTACTGGAAGGCTCCGGCCGTCAGCGCAGGCGTCTCGAAGCTGGAGTTGGCGATCGTCACCAGTGGCAGGACGCTCGTCTGTCCCGAATTGCCGCTTTCCCCGCCACTGTTCAAGGCACTAGCCACATAGTAGTAGGTGGTGCCGTTGGTCAGGCCGGTGTCGGTGTAGCTGGTCGTCGCCACGTTGGTCAGGGTGGTGTAGGGACCGCCGCTGGTCGTCGCGCGCTTCACATTGTAGCTAGTCGCCCCGGACGCCGCCGTCCAGCTCAGGCCGGCCTGCGTATTGCCCGCGGTGGCCCCGAGTCCCGTCGGCGGGGACAGCGTCGAGCTGATCGACAGGTTGTCGATGAACACGGTGTTGTCATTTCCCGCCAGGTCGGTTCCGGCAAAGGCCAGCGTATGGAGCGCCGACGTCGCCGTGAAGGACGCGCTGTAGCTGGTGTAGCTGCCCGTCCCCGGCGTGTTCGACTTGATCACCTTGTCGTCAACGGTCACATCCCACGACTCGCCGCCATTCGTGACCGAGGTCCGTTGCGCCGCCGAGTAGGTGACGGTGTAGACGTTCCCCGGGGTGAAGCCGCCGAGCACCTGGCTGATCTTGCCATAGCCCTGCAGGAAGGCCGCCTGCGTTCCCGCCGGAGCGTTCGGATTGCTGAAGCCGCTGCCGTTCGACAGGATCCCCGAGCCGCTGCCGCCGGAGCCTGCGAAGTTCCAACTGCCGCCGGTGATGTTATACTGGTAGCCGCTGATGCTCGGCGTCTCGAAGCTCAGGTTCTGGTTCG
>JAQGPE010000703.1 GCA_028293225.1 Akkermansiaceae bacterium
TTGCTGTCGGCGCCGTTTCCTTTTCAGAGGCTGGCTTTGGATCAGCCGAATGTGGCGATCCTGAGTTTTCCCTTCATCTGGCTGCCAACCTTCATCGTACCGGTGGTGCTGTTCACGCACTTGGCCTCGATCCGGCAGCTGGCGAGGTTTGACCGATGGGATCGCGCCGGACGCTGATGCGGCGACAGGGCGGGGTTGCCGCTTGCGGGTCGGGAATGGCCCGGCTAACAAAGGCTCATGCTGCCGCAGATCCAAGAATTGCTCGTGCTCCAGGACCGCGACCGTCGCCTGATCCACCTCGCGGAGGAGCTGGCGAAGATCCCGAAAGATGAGGCGCGGGCGAAGGACAAGTTCGCTGGTGACACCGCCGCGGTGCAGAAGGCGAAGGACGCGGTGATGGCCAACGAGGTGGAGATGAAGAAGATCCAGCTCGATACCGGCACGCGCAAGACGACGATCCAGCGCCTGAAGCACCAGCAGTTCGAAACGCGCAAGAACGATGAGTTCACCGCGCTGGGGCATGAGGTGATCCGTTACGAGGGGGAGATCGATACGCTGGAAACGAAAGAGCTGGAGCTGATGGAAAAAGGCGATGGCTTCCGCGGCGTGCTGGCGAAGGCCGAGGCCGGTTTCGCGAGGACCAAGCAGCTGGTGGAAGAAGACCTGCAGTCCCTGGTCGAAAAGAAGAAGAAGCTCCTGGCCGACCAGGCGGAGGTGAAGGCGGACCGGGCCAAGCTGGCCGAAAAGGCGCCCGAAGCCGTGATGCCTCTTTACGAACGCCTGATCAAAAACAAGAACGGCCTGGCGGTGGTGCCGGTGCACGCCGGGCAGTGCGGGGGCTGCCACATGAAGCTGGTGGCTTCGACGATCGTCAAGGTTCAGGGCGCCCACGACATCGCCCAGTGCGAGAACTGCGGGCGCATCCTCTATTCCGAGGAGTAGCGACGGGGGTGGTGAAAGGACTGGGTATCTACAAAGAAAATACAGGGAATACTCATTGAGTTCTTGAGTGCTGAAAGGGGTCCATCTACAGGTGGAGTCTTCTCAGTTATGAAAGCGTTCATTAGATCCCATGTCATCAGCCGGTCTTCGTGCCGGCGTTTTGCATCGCAGCGAGTCGCGCCTCTGTTCGCAGTGCTGACGGGGAGCCTGCTGCTGTCGTTCCGGGCCGGGGCGGAGATCCAGGTGCTGGACTGGTACCGGATGGGGGAGGGGGTGGAGGAACCCGCGCAAAACGACCCTTTCACCCTGAAGGACGAGACGGGCAGGCGGCCTCTGACGGCCACGCCGGCATGCGGATTTTCCCCGGTCATCAGTCCGGAGGCGGCGGCCCGCACCGGCAGCACGCGGGCCCTGCGGATGAATGGGCAGGGCGCCGTGGCCAGCGGCTCGCTGCTGACCGGTGTGAATGACAATTTCGGGATCGAGGCCTGGATCGCCACCGATACGAACTCCGGAGACCGTCGCATCCTCTACAACGGCGAGCCGGGGAAGGATGGGTGGGGAATCGAACAGTCCGGAAACTATCTGCGTCTGCGGGTGGGGAGCTCTGTTTCCTATGGGACCTGGGTGGGGCCCGGTGGCTGGAACCATGTCGCTCTGGTGGTGGATCGGGGCAGAATTTCCATGTATTTGAACCGGGTGCTGGCGGGCTCGCTGCTGAATGTTGTGGTGCTCCCTGCGACTGGAAATTTCCGGATCGGCGACTCCGAGAAAGGCTTCCCGGGCCGGGTGGATGAAGTGCGGGCCTTCACCTTTGCTCCAGGCGCCTTCCGGTTTGCCGATCTGCTGCCCGGGAAATTTCCGGTCACGCTGATGTTGAACGGGGGATCGGTGCCCTATGGCAGCAGCCTCGATCAGGGTACGGGGGAGGTGGGCGTGCTCCGGTCCGTGTCGAATTTCTTCCTGCGGAATTTGGATCCGGTGGCGCTGCCGCTGGCCAGCGTGGGCGTGACTGGTGGCGATACCGGCGATTTCGAGGTGACTGGCTGGGACGGCTCGCCGCTTCCAGAGGGCCGGCTCGACTCCTCCGGCATCCCGCTTGCCGTCGCTTTCACTCCTCGCGGGGGCGGGCTCCGCAGCACCACGCTGCGGGTGGTGAGTGCGGACCCTGCCCAGGGTGAGTTCAGCGTCCAGCTCACCGGCACCGGGCTGCTGCTGCCGTCGTTGGAATTTTATGCAGGCAAGGGTGCTGTGCTGAAGCCGGTGGGCGGAGTGGCTGAGATCTTCCCCCTGATCCCCGCCGGTGGCAAACGGGTGGTGAAGAGCTACACGGTCCGGAATGCAGGTTCGGCCGATCTTACCGGGTTGGCGCTTTCTTTCAGTGGAATGAATGCCGCGGACTTCACTGCAGGCGCCCTGCCGGAGTCGCTGGCTCCGGGCGAGTCGGCCAGTTTTGATGTGACTTTCATGCCTGGGCTCGGAGGCGCCCGCCGTGCGAAGCTGAGGCTGGTCAGCAACGATCAGGATCGGCCGGAAGTGACGCTCGACCTGGTGGGGCAAGGGGTCGGCCCGGAGATCGACATCACCCGGGGGGCGGGAGAGCGCCCGGCGGCAGGGGCGCTGTTGGAGATATCCGGATACGGCAGTCCATCTGATATGCCGGAGGGCCTCCATGGCGTCGTCTCCGCTGCGGCGGGATTCTCCTTTGGCGTGGCGGCCCGGGCGGATGGGACTGTGGCGGCCTGGGGGCCGAACGGCTACAGCGGACAGATCGAAGTGCCGCCGGGACTTTCCGGAGTGGTTGCGGTGGCGGCCGGAGCGGACTCGGCCCTGGCGCTGAAGGGCGATGGCACGGTGGTCCAGTGGGGTGGCGGCTCGGCCCCCGAGGGGCTGAGCGGTATCACGGCCATTTCGGCTGGAGACTCGGCCGCGATAGCGCTGAAGCGAGATGGGACCGTGGTGACGTGGCGATGGGGTTTTTCCGCGCCTGACTCGCCGCCTGTGGGACTGGGTGGCGTGGTCGCGGTGGCGGCGGGGGAGTCCCATAAGCTGGCTCTGAAGGATGATGGCACCGTGGTGGCGTGGGGTAACAATCACTGGGAACAGAGCCAGGTTCCGGCGGGACTGGCGGGGGTCGTCGCGGTGGCGGCGGGAGGGAACCACAGTCTGGCATTGGAATCCGACGGAACGCTGGTCCAGTGGGGCAACTGTGGGTCCATCGTTCCGCCGGGCATTTCCGGTCCGGTGGCGGAGATCGCCGCAAATGGCGCGGGCTATGTGGCCTTGCTTCGGGACGGCCGGCTGATCCGCTGGAGCGGGGATGACGGGGTGGTCTCCAAGGTCGTCGATACGGGCGGAGCGACGGTGAGGGGCATCGCCTCGGGGATCTCCGGAAATTTTGCCATCGTCGACCATCCGGCGGACTTCGGCGTGCGGGACGTGGCCGCTGCCGCGTTGCGCCAGAGCTTCACCATCCGAAATGGCGGGGGGCTGCCGCTGAAGCTCTCCAGTCTGGAGATCAGCGGGGAAAACGCGGACGCCTTCACCCTGGATACCCGCGGCACCCTGATGACGCTGCCGGGCACCCAGGGCGTCACCACCTTCACGGTCAGCTTCCGGCCCCGGGCGGAGGGCATGAGCCACGCCACGCTGCGGGTGCTGAGCAATGACGAGGATGAGGGCGTCTACGAGATTCCCCTGACCGGCGGCGGTGTGGTGGTCACGGGACCGCTGGAGGCTTGGCGCCTGCTTCATTTCGAGACGACGGCCGATGCCGGAAGCGCGGCCGATCTGGCCGATCCGAATCACAATGGGATCACCAACCTGCTCGAGTATGCACTGGGCGGGGACCCGGTGGCAGGGGGAGGCGGTGCGAGCCTTTTACCCAAGTACGTCGTGAACCGTATCACCAAGCGTTCTTCCCTGGTCGTAGCCCGTGATTCCAGCCGCGCGGGCATCGTCATGACCGTGCAGGCGGCCGACGATCCCGCCGGGCCGTGGCAGGATCTTGCGACCAGTACAAACAGCGGGCCTTTCAAGGCGCTGAGTGCCGGCACCGGCATTGTGGAAAGCGGCATTGGCACCAAGCTGAATGTGGCGGTGACCGACCCTGTCCGGGGAGGTGACGGCGGGCGGACGCGCCGGTTCATGAGGCTGCGGGTGACCCGGCTTTGAGGCGCAGGATCCGCGGTTTGAATTACTGCTTGCAGGGTAGTTCATTCCGCGACATCCGGAGTTCATGGCGGGAAAATGAGGGCGTTCCCGACAGGGCTTCTGCCTTCTTTTCTCCACGGCGTGTGGCGTGGCATCACTTTGCGGCCGCGGTGGTGAACTTGCGGTCGATCAGCCAGTCCTCCAGGCGATCGACCCAGGTGCTGACCGGGCCGCGCATGCCCTTGCGGTAGCCGAAGCCGTGGCCGCTGTCGGCGTAGAGGTGCAGTTCAACCGGGACGCCGGCGTGTTTGAAGTCGAGGTAGACCTTGGTCAGGCCCTCGGCGATGTCGG
>JAQGPE010000704.1 GCA_028293225.1 Akkermansiaceae bacterium
GGATCGCCGCCGAGCGCGAACTCAAGCAGGTTCGGGATGCCGTTGAGGTTCGGGTCGGCATCATCGGCGGCGGGGCCGGTGGACGCGGTGGTCGCGAAGTACTTCAGCTTCCAGGTTTCGAAGGTGCCGTGGACGGTGAAGGCGGCGCCCTTCAGAGGAAAAGCGAGGTCAGGGTTGGCGGCTGCGTTGCTGGGGAAGTGCAGGGTGGCATGGCGCTCGCCTTCTGCAGTGGGGTGGAAATGAACCACGAGGCCGGTGACGGCGCCAGGGTCCAGGGTGGTGAGGATGCCGTCTTTTTCCATGGTGAAGAAAGCGGCATCCGGGCCGGTGATGGTGACCTCACCGAGGAGCAGGGGAGCCGCGCCGGTGTTGCGCACCGTGACGAACTGATACTTGTCCGCGAGCGCGAGATTCAACCCGCCGAAATCGATGACGGAGGTGCGCAGCACCGCGAGGTGGTCGGCTCCGGCGGTTACGGCCGTCACTTCGCGAAGACCGGCTGGCGGGATCAGCGGGGAGGGGGGTTCGGAGGAAGGCTGTTCGACCACCGGGACCAGCAGCGTGCCATCGCGGTGCAACCCTGCGACGGCGTCTCCCGCGCCCGCAGCGATCGCGACCAGGTCGGAGGGGCCGGCGGGAAAGGCAGGTATGGGGTCGAAAGGATCGTAGGCCCAGGCGACCACACTGCCATCGCTCTTCAGGGCCAGGCAGCCATCGAAGTTCGTGGCGATCGCGACCACGTCCGAGAGCCCGGCAGGCGGCTGGTAGCGAGGGTCCGTAATGGGATTCGATGACCAAGCGGCCACGGTGCCGTCGCTTCTCAGTGCCAGGGATTGGTTGGCCCCGGAGGCGATGGCGGTGATGCCGGTGAGGCTGGCCGGGACCGTGGAAGCGCTCTGATTGCCCCATGAGACCACCGAGCCATCACTTTTCAGAGCCAGGGAGGTGAGCTGGCCGGCGGAAATCGCGATGACATCGGTGAGGCCGGCCGGAACGACAGTCTGCTCTTCCTCCGAACTGCCCCAGGCCACGACAGTGCCGTCGCTCTTCAAGGCCAGGCTGTGTTTGCCGCCCGCGGAGATGGCGGTGACCCCGGAAAGCCCGGCGGGGATATCGAGCTGGCCGCTGGAATTGTCACCCCAGGCAGCAACGGTGCCATCATTCTTCAGGGCGAGGGTGAACCGGTTGCCTGCGGAAATGGCGATGAGGGGGCCCAGGCCGGCAGGGACCTCGGTGACGTGCTTGGTATTTTCACCCCACGAGACCGCGGCGCCGCTGACGAGAGGGGTGGCGCTCTGGTCGGTGGTGACCTCGATTTGCGGGCCGGTGGCAGTGACCGGGCCGGTGAGAGGGATGTGGAAGCTGGGCTCGTTCCGGTCGTTGCTGGCCAGCAGCAGGATCGCGCGGCGGGAGCCTTCAGCGTGGGGGGAGAAAGTTACGGTAAAGGTCGTACTTTGTCCGGGTGGGATGGTGGAGATGCCCGGCGGCTGGGTGACGCTGAAATCTCCGGCATTCGTGCCGACGAAAGCAATGCCGCCCAGGGCCAGGTCGCCCAGGCCGGTATTGGCGATGGTGAAGGTTTTGGTGGAACTGCCGCCAGGGGCGGTCTCAGGAAAGATCTGGCTGCCCTCATCCGTGGCCAGGGCGGTGGCGGGATCCTGGGTCAGCCCGGCGAAAATCCCGATCTCGGAGCCCAGAACGCCGGTCGGATGGAGGGTGACCGTGTAGGCGCTGTGCTCCGGGTCATTGCTGAGCACCGTCAGGGTGGTGCTTTTCACCCCGGTGGAGCCGGGAGTGAAGGTGAGCCGGTAGGTGAAACTCCGGTTGTAGAGAATGGGGGCCGTGGAGTCGTTGAAGACAGGCTCCAGCGTGAAGTTGTTCGTGTCGGCTCCGGACAGGGTGGAGCTGGTCAGCAGCAAGGGCGCTCGACCCGGGCCGTCGTAGTCGTGATCGAAGTCCGCGTTGTTAAAACGAAAAAGGTAGCTGGCCGAGGTGGTCAGATCGGCCGTTCCGCAGTCATAGGCGCCGCCATCCGGCAGAGGAGTGAAGGGATAGTTGGCGCGGGTGATCAGCAGCCGCGGCGGGGGCGCGTCCGCAAGGGCGGACCCGGTGGCCAGCAGGGAGGCGGCCGCGACAAGGAGGAGCGCTGCTGCTTTCCCTCCACGCTGTCGGAGTGGGAAAAGCGATGGGAAGGGACTGGGGCGGAGACGTTCCGCGGCCGGGATCATGCGGGCGACCCTAGCCGGGAAGCGGGCAGGGGAAAGCGGGCTCTTGTCCCAAGCGATTGATTTACCCTGATTTTACGCCGCAGGCCGCTTCCGCGGTCTCACCATTTCACCGCCACTTCCAGCAGGTTGCCACCGCGGTCGTGGTACTTCACGTGGCCGTTCGCCAGCCCGTACTCGTGGACGCACTTGGTGACCTTGACGTCAAAGGCGCAGTACTCGGCGATTTTCATCAGCGGCTCGTTGCTGCCGGTCTTCTTGTGCTCCTGCCACCAGCGCAGGGCATCCAGGCCGTCGGCGGACTTGCCCGTGCCCAGCGAGGCGGAGGCGGCGGAGTCCAGCTTCAGGCGGAAGCCGAGCGGCTCCTGCAGAGCCAGCATCATGTCCAGGTTGATGGTCTGGGCCGGCAGGTCGTAGATCGTGTAGCCCTGCAGCACCGGGTAGTCGAACTCCACGTGGTTCCAGCCCACGACCAGGTCGGCGCGGATCAGCTCGTCCGCCAGCGCACCCATCTCGCTTTCGCCGTAGATCCGGTAGCCGCCGCGGGCCGTGCTGTAGGTGACCGCGACCGACACGCCCATCTTGTGCTTGTGGGCGGAGCCCCCCACGTCGCCGAAGCTGCGCTGCGTTTCCAGGTCGAAATAGACGATGTTTTTGCCGGCCACGGGCGGAAACTAACCGGGCCGGACGGGGCGGGGCAACGCCGGAGCGGGCCAGGGCAAATTTCTCTCGGGGGCGATTGTGTTTCAGAGTCGGATCAGGGTTGCCAAGGTTAGCCCGGCGGCCAAGATTCGGGCGAGCCCCGGTATGAGCGACCAGAACCTCAAATCGACCCTTTTTCAGGACCTTGTGGACCTGCTGCAGAACCGTGATTTCCCCGGTCTGAAGCTGTTTTTGGAAGAGGTTCCCCCCGCGGACTCGGCCGAGGCCTTCGAGCTGCTGCCGGAGGAGGAACAGGCCCTGCTGTTCCGCTTGCTGCCCACCGGGATGGCTGCGGAGGTCTTCGAATACATGCCGGTGGAAAACCAGGAGCGCCTGGTCCACGCCATGGGCGGCGTGGAGCTGGCGGCGATCCTGAACGCGATGTCCGCGGACGACCGCACCGCTCTTTTCGAGGAACTGCCGACTCCCGTCTCCGCCCGGCTGGTGGCGATGCTTTCCCCGGAGAAACGCGCCACCGCGCTGGATCTCCTGAACTACCCGGAGGACAGCGTCGGCCGTCTGATGACTTCCGAATACGTGAAGGTCCGCGACCCGTGGAGCGCCCGCCGCGTGCTCGACCACATCCGCGCCCACGGCCGCAACAGCGAGACCCTCAACATCGTCTACGCCGTCGATGATCACGACCGCCTGCTGGGCGACATCCGCATCCGCGAGTTCCTGCTCTGTCCGCTCGACGAGACGGTGGGGGAGCTGCGCAACGAGGTGATCGTCTGCCTGCATGCGATGGATCACAAGGAAAGCGCCGTGGAGGCCTTCCGCAAATACGACCGCACCGCGCTGCCGGTGGTGGATAAATTTGGCGGTCTGGTCGGCATCGTGACCGTCGACGACGTCCTGGACGTGGCCGAAGAGCGCGCCACCGAGGACATGCAGAAAATCGGCGGCATGGAGCATCTCGACGAGCCCTACATGGAGATCTCGCTGGGCATGCTGGTGAAAAAGCGCGCCACCTGGCTGGTCGTCCTGTTCCTGGGCGAAATGCTCACCGCCACGGCCATGGCGGGCTATCAGGACGAGATCGCGAAGGCGGTGGTCCTGTCGATTTTCGTGCCGTTGATCATTTCCAGCGGCGGCAACAGCGGCTCGCAGGCGGCCACTCTGATCATCCGCGCCATGGCGCTGGGCGAAGTCGGCCTGGGCGACTGGTGGAAGGTCATGCGCCGGGAAATCCTCTCCGGCCTGGCGCTGGGCATCATCCTGGCGATCTTCGGCTTCCTGCGCATCAGCGTCTGGACCGCCATCTGGCATCCCTACGGCGAGCACTGGATTCTGATCGCCGCCACCGTCAGTTTCTCGCTGATCGGCGTGGTGCTGTGGGGCACCCTGTCCGGGTCGATGCTGCCTTTCCTGCTCAAGCGCGTCGGGCTCGATCCAGCAACCTCCTCGGCGCCCTTCGTGGCCACCCTGGTGGATGTCACCGGCCTGCTGATCTACTTCGCCGTCGCTGGCGCGATCCTGAAGGGCGCGATGCTGTAAATGACTCGCGCCGCCCGGCCTGGGGCAGGCTCTTGGCGGAGGGAAATGCCTGGCAGTGGGGCGTCGTAAAATTCCGGGAGCGCCAAAGGCGCGAAATGGGACAGCCAGGGGTGACTGAAAGGAACCCCTGGAAGGACCGCGATGGAATCGCGCACGACGGTCGCTTGCCGACCGCCCCCGGCACGCGGGACGCGCCTTTTCGTTTCCGCAAATCCCACCGTGTGCGACGACGGACAGCCCATCCATTGAGCAAATGCGACCTGTGGCCGTGAGATCTTCGGATGGAAGGAGAAGCGGGCAGTTGAAGAAGAGCGAGCGCGTCGAAGCGGATCGGCCATCGTCCCTCAACGGCGCGCCCGTCTTGCGGCTTCGCCGGGGGGAGTAACCAGGGGTTCCTTTCAGTCACCCCTGGCTGTCTCATTTCGCACCTGCGGCGCTCCTTGATCACGCTGGAATCCAAGAGGATGCCTCCTCACCCATCCGCCGGATCCTCCGCCACCCCCAGATCCGGATCGATCTCATCCTCTTCCCCCTTCGCAGGCGGCGGCTCCTGACCCAGGAATGACTTCCGCGACAGCTCGGCGTATTTCCCGTTCTTCGCGTAGAGCTCTTCATGCGTGCCCTGCTCGATCACCCGGCCCTTTTCCAGGACGTAGATGCAGTCGGCATTGCGGATGGTGGAAAGCCGGTGGGCGATGACGAAGGCGGTGCGGTTCTCCATCAGCCGGTCCAGCGCGTCCTGGATCTGGCGCTCGGTCTCGCTGTCCACGGAGGCGGTCGCTTCGTCCAGCAGCAGGATCGGCGCGTTCTTCAGCAGGGCGCGGGCGATCGACAGGCGCTGCTTCTCGCCGCCGGACAGCTTGACGCCGCGCTCGCCGACATTCGTGTCGAGCAGCTCGGGCAGCGCCTTGACGAAGGGCGAGGCGTTGGCCGCATCCAGGGCGGTCCACATGTCCTCGTCGGTCGCATCCCGCCGCGCCAGCAGCAGATTCTCGCGCACCGTGCCGTTGAAAAGGAAGGCTTCCTGGGTCACGTAGCCCAGCTTTTCGCGCAGAGCTTTCTTCGACAGGGTCAGGATGTCCACGCCGTCGATGGTGATCGCACCGCCATTCCGCTCATAGAAGCGGGTCAGCAGCGACAGCACGGTGGACTTGCCGGCGCCCGTCGAGCCGACGAGGGCGGTGACCACCCCCGGCTGCAGGGTGAAGCTGACGTCCTGCAGGACCGGCCGGCTCGTGAAGGGGTAGCGGAAGTCGACATGCTCGAAC
>JAQGPE010000709.1 GCA_028293225.1 Akkermansiaceae bacterium
GGTGTCGTCGTAGACGCCGCCATCGATCAACCGTTGAGCGACTATCTTCAGATAGAGGATGTTCTTTTCCAAAGCGGTGGCCATGATGCCTGGAAAGCGCGAGGCCTCCCAGACCGGCCAGAACACCGCCGCCGCGACGAGCGCGAACAGGCCGCCACCGAGGGTGCTGCCGATTCTTTCCAGAGTGAAACCGAGAGTGACCGGGTGCGAAGCTTCGGTCAGCAGGGCGACCATCAGGGTGATGAAAATCACCGCGATGCCGTAGTTCTTCTTCACGAAGTAGCCGAAAATCGAAATCGACACCGCGGTGGTCAGCAGCAGCCCCCAGATCGGCGGATGTACCCATAGCAGCACGCTCGCCAGCAAACCACCTGCCAGAGTTCCCAGCATCCGCTGCGCCGCCCGCTGCCGGGTCGAGCCATAGTCCGGCTGTAGTACGACCAGGATCGTAAAGGGAATCCAGTAGCCGTGCGGCAGCTTGCCGAAATACATCACCAGCACGCCCACGACCGCCAGGCAGGTCACCCGGATGGTGTGCCGCACCAGCGCCGCCTCCGGCTTCCGCCACGGGTCCAACTCGAAAGCCAGCGGGCGCAGGGCCTTCAGATCGGCCAGCTCCAGCGAGGCCGACATCCGCTCCTCCACCTGGCTGGTCAGCTCGGTCAGCACTTCGCCGATCCCCGGCAATTGTTTGGCGATGTGGGCGAGAATCTCGCTCAGTTCGGCCACTAGGGAAGGGGATTCGATCTGCGAGCGGACCCGTCCCTGCAGCACGGAAATGAGGCCCTGCAGCCGGGTCAGCCGCACCTCCAGCGACGCCAGATGGGATGCCTGCCGGGACACCACGCAGGTCGCCACCGAGCGTGCGACGTTTCCCAGCGATTCCAGCATCGGCTCGAAGGTCGACCGCGGCACCCCCAGCGTCGCGGCGTGGGTCTCCAGCGCGGTGTTGAGCACCATGCTGCGCATCGCCAGCCGCGCCGCGATCAGGTTCAGAGCCTCCAGTTGCTCGGGAAGCTTTCCCCGCTTGATCCCCACCGCCACCAGATTCGTCTGCGTCCGGTTCAGGGTGGTCCGCATCACGGCTTCGAAATCCGCCAGCGCCTGCGGCCGGTTCGGCGTCTCCAGCGGCATCGCCCCGATCAGATCCGCCAGCGCCAGCCAGCTTTCCGCCACGGTTTTCCGCAGCGGATGCTGCGGCTGCACCGGCCAGGCCGCGACCTGCAACAACACGCCAAAGACCGCTCCGGCCAGTGTCAGCAGTGTCGCGTGCTGCGGCACGCCGGTCATGGATTGTTTCTCCGCCACGGTCAGGAAAAACATCAGCCCCGAGGAAATCGCCAGCCCCGGCCCATGTTCGCTGCTGAGGTGCCGCCACAGTCCGCCGGCCGCGACCACGGCAATGGTGCCCATCAGAATCAACGCCAGGTTTCCACCCGCGATCACGCCAAGCCACACCGCCGCCGTGAGGATCAGCGACAGCCCCATCAACAGGCTGAAGCGGAAGGCATACGCCCCCCGCACATCGACCATCGCGATGGTCTGCGCCGCGATGCACGCATGCACCGGTCCGAACTTCCACGGCCCCAGCAGCGAGATCGACAGCGGCACCATGAAGGCGATCGTCATCCGCACCGCCCGCTTGAGATCCGGGCGCAGCGACTCCTTCTCGAGGAAGCGGGTGAAAAGCGACGGACCGTCCGGCATGGGGCGGGGGCACCATCGCCCCATCCGGCCACCCCGTCACGCGGGAAAGATTGCTTCCCGGAATCGCTCTAACGTTTGTAGAATCGGGCCGCGAGAAGCGTATCCTCCCGACGTGAAAAAGTTTTTGGCCTTCATCTTCGCGGCTTTGTCCGGCATCTACCTGGTCTTCCTGGCGTGGATTCCCGATCCGCTGCCCTTCATCGATGAAGCGGTCGCCTTCGCCATTCTCGTGAAATCCCTCGGCGTCCTCGGCATCCACCTCCCCAGCTGGGTCCCGATCATCGGCCGCAAGGCCAAGACCGTGGTCCGCGGCCGCCGCAAGGTCGTGGATGTTTAAGTTTTGCGTTCCTTCTCCTGAAAAGAATCGTTCACTCTCCGCGTATCACGACTCCCGCATGAGCTACTCCGCCACCTCCCAGCGATCCCGGACCGGCCCCGTCTTCCTGACCATCTTCGGCATCCTCGTGATCGCCGCGCTGGTCGCCCTGCCGATTCTTGCCGGAGCGCCGCCTGAGAGCGGGGTGCCGGATCTCGCCCGTTTCTTCGGCCGCTTCCACCCGCTGGTCCTCCACCTGCCGATCGGCATGCTGGTGCTGGTCCTGATCACGGAAACCGGCCGCCTGTTTTCGAAGAACAAGGCGCAGACCTCCGGCGTCGCCACTATTTTCTTCGCTTCCGCGAGCGCCGTGGTCGCCGTCCTGCTCGGCTTCGTCCTCTACTACAGCGCCGGCGGCGAGTACAAGCAGGAGCTGGCCGAGCGCCACCTCTACGGCGGCATCCTCTTCGCCTGCGGCGTCATCGTCGCCTTCATCACCAAGGTCTGGGTCAACTACGCCGACGGCCGCGGCAACCCGCTCTACTGGGTCATGCTGGTCGCCAATACCGGCGTGATGAGCCTCGCCAGCCACGACGGCGCCTCGCTCACCCACGGCGAAGGCTACCTGACCAAATACGCGCCCACCCCGGTTCTCCGCCTGCTCAACCTGCCGGCGACCGAGAAGAAGGACAAAAAGGAGGACAAGGGCGAAAACGGCGCAACCCCGGCTCCGTCCCCGGATGGCGCTCCGGCTCCCGCCGTCTCCAGCGATCCGGTCGTCTACACCGACATCGTCACCCCCATTTTCGAACAGAAGTGCTACTCCTGCCACAATGCCGAGAAGCAGAAAGGCAAGTTCCGTATGGATGAATACGAGCTGCTCGTGAAGGGCGGCAAGGAGGGCAAGGATCTCGTCCACGGCAAGTCTGCCGAAAGCCTGATGGTCGTCCGCATCGAGCTGCCGAAGGACGACGACGAGCGCATGCCGCCCGAAGGCAAGAAGGAGCTGACTCCTGACGAAATCGGCCTGATCAAGTGGTGGATCGACAGCGGCGCCTCGAAGGACGCCCGCCTTTCCACCCTTCAGCCGACCGATGCGATCAAGACCAGCCTCGCCAAGCTGGTTCCCTCCGGCGACGCCGTGAAGGAAAAAGCCGCCGCCGCCGCCGAGGTCAAGAAGTCCGCGGACAAGCGTGATGCCGTCAAAATCGAGGTCGAGAAGCTGCGCAAGGAATTCCCCGCCGCCCTCAATTTCGAATCCCAGAGTTCCCCGGGCCTGGTCTTCACCGCCGTCAGCATGCGCAAGAGCTTCGGCGACGACCAGCTCGCCAAGCTGAAGCCGGTCATCTCGAACATGGTCTCCATGGACCTCTCCGCCAGCACGGTGACCGACGCCGGCGCGAAGATGCTCGAGGACGCCACCGAACTGAAATCGCTGCGTCTTTCCGAGACCTCCCTGACCGATGCCGGCCTCGACACCCTGGCGAAGCTCCAGAAGCTCGAATCGCTCAACCTCTACGGCACCCAGGTCACCAACCAGGGCGTCGAGAAACTCGCCACCCTGACCGGCCTGAAGAAGCTCTATCTCTGGCAGACCAAGGTCGATGCCGCCGAAATCGAAGAGCTGAAGAAGAAGCTCCCCGGCTGCGAAATCATCGTCGGCCTCTGAACGGCGGATTACGAAGGTAGGGACGATGTCGCCGGACGCCTGTCGATGGTGGCTGATGCATCCCGCTTCAGCACAGAGAGCCTACAGCCGCAGGCTGCTGACTCTGAAGAAAGTTTAGGACAATCTTCGTGCTACTACTCATCCAATAGCAGCCTTCGGCTGTGAGCCTTTCAGAGCTGAAGCGAGAAGCTTGATTTGCCCCGCCGGGCAAACCTTCGGGCTGACACTGCGTGTCAGTCTACTTTGTTCCACTCAGTTCAGCCACTTTCGACAGGCGTCCGGCAGCATTGCATCTACACCCCTCCTAGTACTCCAGCTCGTTCGGCACCGTGTTCCATCCCGCCGCCGCGGAGAGCGGCCAGCCGCTGTTCGCCGGAGCGAAGATGATCTTGTCGCTCGTCGGGATCAGCCACGCGCCCCACCAGCTGAATGAGCTGTTGGCGATGATTCCGTGCTTGCAGCGGCACATCAGCGCCATGTCCGCGATGCCGTCATCGTCATTGTGCAAAATGTAGCGCACGCTGGAATCGCCGAAATTCAGGTTCGCCTTGGCCCACTCCATGTCGTCGCCGAACACGAAGAACTTCGCCTTCGGCAGCGCCTCCTTCGCGCGGCGGATCGCCTCGGCATAGTAGCCGGTATCCAGGCGCGGCGTGTACTTCACCCGCCGGATGTGGAGGAAGACCGAGTCGCACGACTGCGCATCCGCCGAGATCGAGCGGTTCAGATCGTCGTCCGGCAGGGAAGGGGTCAGCTCCGGACGGATCGCGCGGGCGGCGTCGCGGAAGTAATCCTCATTCTGCCAGTAGCCGCTCAGGTAGACTTCACGGCGGGTGGAGCGGAAGCCGAGCATCTGCTGGGCCGGCTTGCCGTCCACCTCCTGGATGTAGGAACGCAGGAAGGTCGGCAGCAGCCGCGACAGGGAGCGCACCACCTG
>JAQGPE010000766.1 GCA_028293225.1 Akkermansiaceae bacterium
CGCATGGTGGCCGCCATGGCTGATCCGGAGGCCGCCTGCGTCAGCGCGAAATGGGATGACGATCCCTACTACAGCGACCGGGTAAGCTGGGAGGAGATCCGGGAAAAGGGCCTCAAGTTCGGCTCCATTTACTCGAACAGCATGGGCATGTTCCGCCGCGCCTTCTGGGAGGAGGCGGCCTTTGACGAGGGTCTCTCCGGCTGCGAGGACTACGCCTGGGCGATCGAACAACTGCACCGCGGGCATGTCTGCCTGCGGATGGATTTTCCCTTCACCTACGAGCGCTCCCGCAACGACCGCGTCCACGAGCTGTGCCTGGCCACGCATTTGCTGGCGAAAAAGCACGGGCTGGAGGTCGCCTGGATGGGTGCCAAGGGAACGGTGAAGGAACTCATCAAAGTCACGGGTCAGCGTTTGTTAGGCCGTGGCGACTTCGAGGCGCTGGCGGCGAAACAGATGGAGCACCGTGAAAAACTGCGGGCTTGGTTCGACAGCCGCCGCACCACCGTCTAAGCGGGAGCTTCTTCCGTGGCCGTCCCGCTTTCCGTCACCGCCTATCTGCTGCTCTTCCTGGCTGGACTGGCCGGCGGGTTCATCGACGCGATTGCCGGTGGTGGCGGGCTGATCACGCTGCCGGCTCTTTTGACCGCAGGTCTCCCGCCCGGGTTGGCGCTGGGGACGAACAAGCTGCAGTCGGCCTGCGGAACGACCCTTGCCGTGATCCGCTATGGCCGTGCCGGCCTGATGACCACGCCATGGATGTGGCTGGCGGTGGCGTGCGCCTTTTTCGCCAGCATGGCCGGGGTGCGGGCGCTGACCTATCTGGACCAGGAGCAGTTGAAGCGCCTCATCCCATGGTTGTTGGCGGGCGTGTCAGTCTATACCGCCTGCAACCGGCGCTTTGGCATTCATCTCGGCGAACAGCGGATGAAGCCGGTGATCTTCGCGGTGCTCTTCGGGATCGTGATCGGTTTCTACGACGGCTTCTTCGGGCCGGGCACGGGGTCTTTCTGGACGCTCGGGCTGGTGACTCTGTTAGGTTTGGAGCTGCGCGGTGCGACGGGCTATACGAAGGCGGCCAATCTCGCGAGCAACGTGGGTTCGTTGTTCCTTTTCATCCCCGGCGGGCAGGTGCATTTCCAGGTCGCCGGAGCGATGATCGCCGGGCAACTGATCGGCGCCCGGCTGGGCTCGGGCCTGGTGATCACGAAAGGCGCCGCCTTCATCCGGCCGGTGTTCCTGGGCGTGGTCTTCCTGCTGACCCTGAAGCTGATCTGGAGCGCCTGGCACGGGTGAGCTTCGAATCATGCTGTGCAGAGTGGCTGAGGCTTTCACTCAGTTCTTGATCCACACGGCGATGAACTCCTTGGCGGTGGCCGGGTCGTTCAGGAAGATCTGATTCTCCGCGGGCTCTGGCGTCTGGCCGTGTTTGCGGCGCAGGATGCGCATGCAGCCGTTGCCGCGGAAGGCAGGGCGGCGCTGGAGTTCCAGGGCGACGCGGCCCATGGTCATGCGGACGTTCACTTCGACGATGATCTTCAGCGCCAGTGAACCATCGGCGCGACGATGAACCATGGCGTCAACGCCGGCGGGACCGGTGTAGTCCGGGAGCAGGGAAGGGAGCGCGGCGGGTATCCTCTCGCCATACCAGGCCATCACGTCTGCCTGTTGGAAAAGGAAGGTTGCGACCTCCTCGTCGAGCATCGCGCCCCACTTGTGGGAGACGCGCGTGCCGGTGAAACGGCCCGCGGCATCGTTCTCCATCACCGTCATGCCCACCAGTTTTGCTCCGCCGCTGCTACGATCCACATCGTAGAGAGCGGAGAAATCCAGCACGCGCCGCAGCCAGGGTTCGACGGTCACGCAGAGATGCTTCGCGATCGCCTGCTCCAGCCACAGCCGGTTCGCTTCCGGCGAGGAACGGGCGTCGATCCGGATATGCCCCCGTCCGGCGCAGGAGTGGACGGCCTTGACCAGTACGGCGTCTGCCGTAGCAAGTAGCGCGGCGATGGCCTGCTGCGCCTCCGCGACGCCGCGGCACAGCACCGCTCGCTCGCCGGGGCAATCCAGCATCTCCTCGAAACGCAGGCCGGTCTCCTTCGAAAGATACACCGCCGGAACCCCCGCCGACCACTGGTGCGGCAGCCTGGACGACACGTTTCCGGCCAGCGGCTCAAGCAATGCCGCCGCATCCGGCGACCAGGCCCACGGCCGCAACCCGCCGAGTTTCCGGTCCGCGAGCGTCGCCAGGTCCTTCCGCTCGATGATCTCCGGCAGCTCCAGCCCGGCGCGTTTCAGCGATTCCAGATGGGCATCGGACGGTCGCTTCCTCAGCAGCGCGATGTCGTCCTGCCGGCACCAGGCAAAGGTCAGGATCTCCAGGTCCTCGTCCAGCGCCACCGCGAACTTGTTCGGTGTATAGGCACAGCCCGACACCGCCGCCATCACCTGTGACTCCGCATCCGGATTGAACCACGTCACCACCGGCGTGCGGCCGCGCGACTGGCCGTGGAGTTCCAGGCGGCGGATGAAATCCTCATCGAACCCGGCCAGGCGGCGGCCCTCGGCATTGAAGGGCGCCACGCCTTTCGCCCGGGCGGGAGTGAGCGGTGCGGGCTGGCTGCGGCAGAAGCTTTCCCAGTCCGATTCGGATCCCTTCTTCCAGTGGCGGAACCATTTCACCCCGTGGCCGACGTGGCCGATCTCGTCCTGATAGATTTTTTCCAGCACCGCTGCCGTACCGGGATCGCCAGCCTCGCGGAACAGCACTGCGTAGTGCTTGGAGAAATCCAGATTCGCCTGCTCGAAGGTCAGGTTCAGCCGCGTCACGAAGTCCACCGGGCTCTCGGCTGGCGAGACCAGTTTCCAGAAGAAATCGTTCAGCGGCAGCTCGCCGAAGTGGACGCCGCATTCCTTCATCCGCCGCAGATACATCAGGGTGTGCATCTGCTCCTCCCGCATGGCCGCGTAGACCCCGGCGCGATACTCCGCCGGCGCGTCAGGGAATTTCAGCAGGGCCAGCGCCATCAGCTCCGCGGCCAGCAGTTCGTGATTGGCCAGGAAATGCAGCATCGTCCCGCGCTCGCGGTCGTCGTGGAGGCGGTTGATCCCCGGGAAATCCACTTTCACGCCGCGGGGTCCCATCCTCAGTTCATCGGGCCGGCCGGGGGCGTCGCGGGAGGTGAGGATCAGCGGCGGTCCCAGCGCATCGTCACGGAGCCCGGCGGGAGCCATTTCCAGCTTCTCCTCCAGAGTCGTTGCGAACAGGATTCGCTCGGCGGCCTCGCGCATCGTCTGCGTCTGCATTGAGGCCATGCTTGGCAGCGCGCAGTCCTTTCGACCACGAAAAAGCGGCCAAGAAAAAGGCCCGCGATGGGGAGGGCATCGCGAGCCTGGTCAGACCGGATGGAATCCGGTCAGAAGCATTTACTCTCAGTTACGGCGGCGGCGGAAGCCGGCCATGCCGAAGACGCCGACCATGCCCAGCAGGGCGGAGGAGGCTTCCGGAATGACGTAACCGTCGACCTGGAAATCACCGATCTGCATGGAGTTCGCGTTGACGGTGTCGAACAGGCTATTGGCGACAAAACCGTAGGCTTTGTAGATCGTGCCGTCCGTGGTGTAAGGGATCGTCACACCGGTGGTGCTGCGCGCGGCAGGCAGCTGCGCGGAGGTGAACGTTCCGGCCAGGATGGTGGACCACACTCCGGCGCTGTTTTGGCCGTAGATCGTGTAGTTCAGGGGGTCACGGGCCTGGACATCGCCAGCAGTGGTAAAGGTGAAGCCGCTCGGGACGGTGTTGCCCACGGAGGGGTAGACCACGAAGCCGGTGCCTTCCTTGCCGAAGTTCAGGTACTTCGTCGCTGGATTGCCATCGACCACCTTGTTCGGCTGCTCGGCGAAGGCGGAGCTGTTCGGGAAGTTGCCCGTCCAGCTGGTTCCCGCCACCGTGGTGGCAGTGAACTTGGTGCCGGTCGCGCCGGCACCGCTGTAGAGATTTGCCTCGGAGATCTGCAGGGAGTTCGCCGTGCCCGGGGTATCCTTCAGTGTCGGGAAAACCAACCAATAGGAGCTGTAGGAAGCCGTATTGGTGAGGTTCAGAGACGAGACTGAGCCGCGGGTGTCGGAGAGCGACAAAGCTCCGGTCCCGATGAGCGTCCAGCCGTTGCTGACCGCGTTCGAGGCGCTGGAAGTGTTGATCGAGGCGTCGTTGGAACCCAGCAGCAGGTAGGAGGTGGGGTCACGCTCCGCGGCGTCGCCACCAGTCGTGAAACCGAGGCTCTGGACCGTGAACGGGCTCGAACCGGTGTAGATGATACCGCTGTTGTAGCGGCCGAAGTTCAGGTACTTGCTATTCGGATCACCGTCCGTCGCTTTATCGGCGGTTTGGCCGGCGTTCGGGTTGCTGTCGGAATTAAGGCTGATGCCGTAGACGGCGTCACCAGGGGCAATCAGGGAGACGGCGTGGGCAGGCAGAGTGGCACCAAGCGCCAATCCAGCCAGCATCAGCCGGGTGGTTCTTTTTGTGATCATGGTTTTAAACGGATCTAGGGGGTAACCGTAGGATCAAGATTGGGTTTAGTCGGCTTCGCTTTTTTTGGAAGAAAAAAGTGCGAGGCTTACAATGAGCGTCTTACATGGACGGCTCATCCAGACACGAAAAAGGGGCATGGATGCGATCCATGCCCCTTTCTTTAGAAGACCTTGCTCTATCTCTTCTTCACGCCCGGGCGGACTTCCACCACAGCCACGTCGACGAATTGGCCGCCGCCGGTCTGGTGGCACTGAACCGCTATGATGTTCTTGCCGGGCTTTAGAGCGGCCTTGCCGGCCTTGCTGAGTTCCACGACCTGATAGTCGGTCGTGAAGCCGCCGGCGCTGGCGGCAGGCACTCCATTGATGAAAACGGTGAGGTCTTCGTCGTGATAGGAGTAGATGGCCACGTTGTCCGGAATGCGGGAAGGCAGGGTCACTTCCTTGCGCATCCAGATGTCGCTGTTCGTCCACGGGGTCTTGATCTTCGCACGCGGCACGCCGCCCGCGCCGAAGCCCGCTTCGCCGGTTTTCCAGGCGGAGTCGTTGAACTTCGCGTCCGACCAGTCATCAGCCGGCTTGTCAGTGGTGTACTGCCACTTGTTGTCGCCCTTGTTGTCGTTGGCGGTCGGGGTCAGGTTGATCACCACCGGTGCCACATAGTCAGGCATCGGAGCCCAGTTGGCGGCCTTGGTCTTGTCCTGACTCGCATATTTTTTCCACAGGGCCTTGTCGTAGAGGGCCTGGATGAAGACGCCGCCGACCACCGGGCGGGCGGTGAAGCCTTCTTTCCTGGCGTTGATGGTGCCGTACCAGTCGGGCATCGGCGCGCGGTCCGGGCTTTCGTTGAGGAACTTGAAGATCGGGTCGATGATCGCTTCGAAGTCACCCTTGTCCTGGGTCAGGGTGGCGGTCCACACGCACCAGTCGAGCTTGGTGTAGTCGCGGCGGTTGTCCAGCGGCAGGCCGTAGAGGTTGATCTTGGTCTTATAGAAGGCCAATTCGGTCTTCGCGACTTCAGCCGGGAACAGGTCCAGGCCGAGGATGCGGTCCCAGACCATGTTGTACTTCTGGCTCCAGGAACCCGGCTTGTCGAAGGCGAGGCGGTAGTGGTCGCCGTCCTTGGCTTCCTTCACCCAGCGCTCGGCGAACTGCTTGGCGATCTTCGCGTACTGCTCGCCCTTGGCCTTGTCGCCGCGCATGTCGCACAGCTTGCCAAAAGCGCTGATGCCGCAGATGGCCTTCACGCTCAGGTTGACGTTGTGGGCCATGTGACCGGCGAAGTCGTCGGTGCAAAGCTGGTTGGCCGGGTCAAAGCCTTCTTTCTTCAGGTATTCCGCCCACTGTTCCAGACGGTCCCAGTAGAG
>JAQGPE010000002.1 GCA_028293225.1 Akkermansiaceae bacterium
CTGCTGGCGGCGCGGGCGGCCTTTTTCTCTCTAACCGATCATCATCATGCGCACCCTGATCATCCTCATTGCCGGCTTCGTGCTACTGGCGGTCTTCCTGTTTGCGGGCCGCCTGGCGGGAGGTCACGCAAGAGCGGCGGCGCTCGGCTTCATCGGGCTGTGGCTGTGCTCACCACGGCCAACGGCGCCTTTGGAGTGCTGAAGGCGGGGTATTCAGTGAAGGAAGAGTTCCCGATCCTGCTGGTGCTGTTCATCCCGCCCGCGGCCACGGCGTTTCTGGTCTGGCGGCGGCTGGCAGACTAGGCGGCGAGGAGGTTTTTTGTCTCTTGTGCAGATTTCTGTCCTCGGAGGGGCCGGACTGGCAGCATGAGGGGTGATGAGCGTTTTCGCTACAGATGCAGGAGATGACCGCCTGCTGCTCCGCCGGTATGCCGAGTCCGCCGACCAGGCGGCCTTCCGGGCGCTGGTGGAGAGATATTCCGGACTGATCCACGGGGTGGCGATGCGGAGGAGCGGGGATGCGGATCTGGCGGCGGACGTGAGCCAGAATGTTTTCGCGGCGCTGGCCAGGAAATCGCGGTCGCTGGTGCGCGGCCAGGGCCTGCCCTCGGTGGGCGCGTGGCTCCATCGCGCGGCCACGCTGGAGACCAAGAGCCGGCTCCGCGCCCGTGCCCTCGCAAGACAGCGCCACAGGATGATCCACGAGCATTTCCAGCCGGAGGGCGCCGCTGACCGCGAAGGCGCCCATGAATCCATCCGCCCCTGTCTGGACGAGGCGCTGGCGAGACTGCCGGCGGCCGACCGCGACGTGGTGATCCTGCGCTTCTATGACGGCCTGGATTTCTCCGAGGTCGCCACGCGTTTGGGAATGCGGGTGGCGGCGGTCCAGAAGCGAAGCCAGCGGGCCCTGGAGAAACTGTCCCGGCTGCTGCGGCGGCAGGGGGTGGCCGTTTCCGCCGTTGCTCTGGGTGCGCTGCTGGCACCGGAACTGGCCCGGGCGGCTCCGGCGGTCCTCATCGCAAAGCCTCTCTCCCTTTCCACGGCCGCATCCGGCGGCACCAGTACTACAGCCACCCTATCTGCCATGACCCTGTTTGGTAAATCCGTTTCCGGCGGCGCCATCGCCGCCGTTGTTCTCCTGGCCGTCTTTCTCGGCGCGGGCTCGTTTGTATCCGTCCGGCGCAGCGGGCCTGCGCGAAAAGACGCGCCGCCGCCGCCGCCGGAGGTTGCCGCGCGATCTTCTCCAGGCCCGGACTTCGCGGGACGGACCGGTCCTGAAAGAGAGGCCGAGGCCCGGCCGCGGCCGCCTGCCGTGGCGCAAGAGACGGGAGGGATCGCGGCTACGTTGAATCGGCTGAGGGAATTGGGAGCGATGCGGCAGAAGACCATGGAGGAAGCCCGGGCGCTGATGCAGGCCGGCGGCTCCTTTGACTCGCTGCGCAGCTATCTCCTGAAGATCGAGGACATCGACCGCGAGGCGCTGACCGCCTTTGCCGGCTTGGGAGGAGACTACTCCGGCGCGCTGGATTCCCTGCCTGACGACCTGGAGGGAAAGCCGCGCGACTGGCTGGTGGGGATGCTGTTCAGGAGCTGGGCGGGTGTGGATCCGGAACGGGCGCTGGCTGCGGCGAAGGAGCATGGAACCGCGGCGGAGCGGGCGGCGTGGAGCGGCTGGGGATCGAAGGATCCGCAGGCGGCCCTGGCGATGCAGCGGGAGGTGGCGGCCGGAGATGCGGCGGCCGGAAAGGACGCGCTGCTGCGAATTTTCGGCGGCTGGATTTCATTGGATCCGGCCCAGGCGACCAAGGCGTTGGGGGATCTCCCACCGGGCGACCGGACTGCGGCGGTCGAGGCCTTTGACGACGCCCTGCAGTCGGAGTCGCTCCGCCCGGCGCTGCTGGATGCGGCCGCGGCGGTGGAGGACGAGTCGCTGCGGGCGGCTCTGGCCCGGAACTTCTGCGCGAACTGGGGAAAGGTGGCGCCGGACGAAGCGATGGCGTGGCTCGACACCCTGAGGTTCGACGATCCCCGGCTGGCCTTGCCCGCGGCGATGGACATCGTGAAGGGTTTCGCCCGTTCCGGCCGGACCAGGGACGGCGCCGACTGGATCTGGCCGAAGCTGCCGGAGGATCTGCGGACGGGCTTCGTCACTGACCTGGTCGCCGGGGACTGGGCTGGCCGCGATCGCGCTGGAGCGGAGGCCTGGCTGAAGGCGCGCGGCCTGGAAAAATCCCTTCCTGCGGTGAAATGAGCACCGGGCGGTCGCAGGGTTGCCTGCTGGCCGATCAGTGCTGTTGCGGAGCGAGTTCGACGGGCCGCCGCTGGCCGGGGACCACGCCGGTCTCCTGCATTTGGATCACCCCCTTCATGGCCTGGTCGCGCTTGTAGATGTCGCTGCGCGGATCCGCCGGTGAAATGCCGGCCCGGCTTTCGAGAACCCGGACGGTGGTCTCCACACCGGAGGAAGGCCAGCGGCTCCGGACGTCCGTGAGGAAAGAGCCCAGGATCAGCAGGGCCTTTGACTCGCTGCCAAACTCCTGGACGGCGAGGGCCACCGGATCGGGCGTGCCCTTGCCGGACAGATCCTCCCAGCGGAAGACGAAGTCGAAGCAGAGCAGGGTGGGGACCCGGTTCTCGCGGGTTTTCAGGAGGTCGGCCAAAAGGGCGCGGGCCCTGGCCGGGTCCTGACCGGTGCGGACCAGGGAGCGGAGATAGGCGCGCTGGACGTAGGTCTGGTCGGCGCCGAGTTCCATGGCCTTTTCGTACTGGGCGCAGGCGGCTTGATCGTCGGGGATCTGGAAGGAATCCTCGTAGAAGCGGGCCAGCGACAGGCGGATCTGCGGGTCGCGCGGGTTGTTCTGGATGCCCTTTTCCAGGAAGGCGCGGCCTTTGTGGATCCAGCGCAGGCGCTCGGCGCGGGCGCGGATCGGGGGCAGGTCGGACTCGCTCAGGTAGTAGGAGCCCGCATTGTAGGACATGTGCCAGGCGCCGAGATCCCAGTAGTAGCGGCTGTGGGGGGAGAGCTGGACGGTGGTCTCGAAGGTCTTTTCCAGATCGTTCCAGTGCTGGCTGGCGAACTGGTCGTAGGCCTTCAGGTAGGTGAAAGTGGCCACCAGGGTGCGGAGGCCGCCGAGCGTGACGGCCCAGCTGGTCTGGCCGATCTTTTCCT
>JAQGPE010000160.1 GCA_028293225.1 Akkermansiaceae bacterium
GGATCTCAGCGCGGTGAACCTGACCCTGCTCGGCACCCCGCCGCCCAGCTCCCCGGGCAACTCGGTCGGCACCTCGCCGGTCTACGCCACCGCCGCGGACCTGACCCTGGTGGCGATCAATCTTTCCTCCGGCTCCTCCGGCAACGGCTGGACCCGCATCACCCTCGGACTCTAATGAAGACCGTCGTCCGCACCGCCGCCGCGCTGATCGCGCTGGCCACTCCCCTCCTCTCCCAGCAGGCCGCGCCTGCCGGGCAGCGCAGCAGCGGAGCCGGCCTGGCAGTGCTGCCGTCGAACCTGAAGGCCCCCGGCAGCCGCGTCATCACCGACGCCGAGCTGACGGCCCTGCGCTCCGCCCGCAACGGCGGCCAGGACCCCAAGCCGCTGCCGCCGAAAAAGCACGGCTTCAGCCTGGTGGAGATGTCGACCATCCTGGCCTTTGGGGAACAATCCACCCTGCTGCCGAAAGGCTCGATCATTTCCTGCCCGGACGCCCTGAAAGCCCGGATCGTCACCACCCCGTCGGGCACGGTGGTGCCCTGGCAGGAATTCCTGGCCGCCAACCGCAACTGGATCGTCACCACCGAGGTCGAACTGAAGCAGGTCCGCGGTGAGATGCCGCTGCCGCAGGCGGAACTCCAGACCCTCAAGTCCCGCGGTCTCGTAGCCATCGCCACGCTCAATGGCTGCCCCGTGACCGTGCTGCCTTACTCCCCCGCCAACCTGTCGAAATGAATCGCGCCCCGCGCCCACCTTTCAGCCGATGAAAACGCTCATCTTTCCCGCTTTTCTGTTGCTTGGGGCCGCTCCTTCGGCCCGGGCCGTCGACTTCATCCGGCAGATCCAGCTGATCCACAATCAGTCGATCGTCTACGACATCCCCATTTCCGGCACCACCGGCTCGATCGCCTCCAAGACGATCGAAGGCGACGGCGCGGTCTTCCAGCTTTACGCCTACCCGGACCAGATCTACAGCCCCTTTACCATCGCCGATGTCAACGTGGGCACGCTGGTGAACGCCAACATCCAGCTCGACTCGAACCTGGTGAACCTGAACCTGCTCGGGATCCACCTCAACATCTCCCTCGGCGGCACCGACCCCTCCGATCCCGGCGCGACCCGCGTGGCGGAAAAAACGGTCGGCACCTACTTTCCGCAGGCCTCGGTCACGCTGACTTCGGAGGACACCTACTATCCGCCCCGTACCCGCGCCGACCGCCCGTACGGCTTCAAGCTGTCGATCCGCAAGCTGCTGGCCCAGCCCACCGGCGTCACCACCTACTCCGGCCCGACCAAGATCACCCTGGAGCGCGAATACAAGCTCTACGACAGCACCAGCTACAATCCGTCCACCAACGGCAGCGGCCAGGGCACCTACAGCTCCGCCTACGAGTTCACCAAGAACGGCGACTTCGCCGATCCGTCCATCTACCAGAGCCTCCCCGCCGCCCGGCCGACCAAGGCCGTGGGCGAGGAAACCTTCGCCGCCTATGTGCAGGTCAACGCCGCCGGCTCCATGGCGCGCGTCTCCGCCTCCACCATCCAGGTCTGGCCGGTCGCGGAAGCCACCATCGACGGCATCGACGACGGCAAGCGCTACCTCGGCGTGCCTCCGAACGTGAAGACCACCCTGAAGGACCTCTACCCCGACAGCGTCACCTACGCGCAGATCTACAAGGGCGCCGCGAACGTCGGCACCACCGGCTACATCATCCCGTCCACGGTCCTGTCCTATAACACCTTTTCCCCGCAGAACGCGATGGTGCCGATCGCGGAAATGGAGAAGGGCATCACCACCGACGGCACCTACACGATCGAGATCCTGACCACGACTCCGTTCAACCAGCGCAAGCCGGAAGTGCTCGCGTCGAAGAGCTTCGTCATCAACCGCTCGCTGGATGTCCAAGGTTACATCGGCACCTCCAACTAACGGATCGATCCATCCCTCCATCCGGCCGCCGCCGGCCGCGCCGCCACTGGCGGCTACGGCGATGGTCGCTGCGGGAAGTCCCATTTGCCCACACACCACCAATCTCCCGGCCGGGAGGCTCCGGAGCTCCGCGACCAATTCATATTGGGGGGAAACGCGAAGTTGTCGGCGCCACCCGGTCCGGGAGGCCTTCTTTCACACCGGGGGGGCCGGAGGTGGTTCGGGCTGGGTGCGAAGTGGAAAGTGGCAAGTGCGAAGTGAACAGCCGGGGGAGCTGAGAAATGGGGGATGGAACGGAGGGGGACACTCTTGTCCCCCTGCTGAGTTCGGGGTTCTGGTTTTGAGGGAAAGGCCGCTGACTTCTCAGGGTGGATGGATGAGCTTCGGAAACGCCCTCTTTCCACCAAACGGCGGCCTCCAGAGGGCCAAAGGCCCGGCTCCATACCAGCCTAGGGTGACTGAGCGCAGCGAAGAAGCCCTAGGTCTACTAGGCTCGTCGTAGACGCAAGACGGGCGCGGGAGATAGGTCGCAGCTCAGGGGGCAAAGAGCGCCCGCCTCATCCCCGTGCCGGACCTTGCCACCAGGTGCACTCCGCCCACCCTTCCGGGAAATGCCACCCCAACCCACCGAACGCCTCGCCACCTCCCGCGATGCACCACGCCCCCGGGCGTTCGTCGTGCGGCTGCGCCGATCCTAGTAGACCTGGGGCTCCCTTGCCCCTTCAGGGCAGCAGTCACCCCAGGCTGGTATCGCACCGGGCCGTTGGCCCTCTTGAGGCGCTGGCATTTCTCCTTCTCCAAGTCGCGTGACTACTGGTCCTTCAGCCTGTTCTGGATTGACGGAATGCATCAACTGTCTCCAATGCGCCCGTTCTCCTACATATCAATCCGGATGCACTCCGGCATCCTCCCTCCCAACGAGAATCTCTCCCCGCATGAATGCCTTGATCGGTAGATCCCTCCTCATCGGCTCTTGTCTGGGGCTGTTACCCCTGCGCGCGCAGGACACTCCGCCGGCAGAAGTTGCCGACCCGGCACCTGCTCCCCCCACCGACGTCAGAGTCGTTGGGGAAATTCCCGGCGGGACGCCCACGCCTCCCGTCGAACCAAAGCCGCGGTTGGTGTTCCAGCCTGACGATGTGCTGACAGCACGCACCAACCCACTGGGCGCACGTGTGGTGACTTTCCAGAAAATGGCGCCGATCGAGCTTCCGCTCATCCTCGAGCCTCAGTCTGCAGAGAATTTCACGCCCGATTCAGAGGGGTTGAGACAGGCCGGGGAGCCCGAGTAGAAGCGTCAGTTCGTATTTCTGGGGGCCTCGGTCTACGTCTCCCCTCAGAACCCGGATAAGCCACGCAGCTACGTTCAGATCTGGCCGAACCGGCCCGGCGCGGAACGGATAGGAGTCTGGGTGAATGCAAATTTTCTCTGGCTTACCGGCTTCGCTGAAGTCGAAGCGGGCGATACCATCTATTCCCTGCTGATGGCCATCTCCTCCACCGAAGTGGAAAATCCGGCGGAAATTGCGGGCAAATTCCGGAGCGACTCCGGAGCGCCCGAAGTTCCTGAATTTGACGACAGCCAGGCGTCATTCGTCGTGGCGGAAGGGACTCCCCTCGAAGAAGACCTCGCTCCGATCCGCGCTCTGGTGGCGCTCTACAACAAGGACAAGGAACGGCTCCGGCTCGCCTACCAGGGAAGGATGGAAGCGGCGGCCGAGCGAGAGCGCGAGCTTCGGCTGAATCCATCGGCGAAGAAGAACATCATCATCCGCTACTGGCGTACAGACCAGGCCGGGCAAGCTGGAATCAACCCAAAGGCCGCTGAAATCCGATGAGAGCCTCTTCTTTTTTCAAGCGGCTCCTGCCCTTGGCTGGCCTGATTTTGACAGCGTTGCCAGCTCTCGGCGTCCAAGACACTAACGGCAATGGGCTCAGCG
>JAQGPE010000014.1 GCA_028293225.1 Akkermansiaceae bacterium
AGTAGGCAGTAAAATCGACCTGCTCGAAACCTCCCGTCACGCCGGAATCTGGGGACGACGACTGCTGGAAACTCTGAGGAAATGCTCCCCTGCGGCCTCGTAGAGGGAGACGGTCCTTTTCGCGGTCCAGCAGGGGTGGAAGAAGTCGATCGGGAACGGACCCTAATCCCACCACAGGCCGGGATACGAAGGGCTGTGCCGAAAGTTTCACGATCCAAAGCAGCGGGGAGGAAGCGGGAAATTGTCGCACTCTTCATTCAGGCATACGGACATTACTTTCTCAAAGCCTTGCAAAGGATGGAGCCCAATGGCCCGGGTTGGAGAGATCTTGAATTCTTGCCATGAAGATATTTACCAGTTATGAATTCTGACGCTTTGGCGCGCATGATGATATGCCGTTGAAATTCAATTGGAAAAACATGATCTCCTCCAAATTCATCCCGATCCTGGCCATCGTGGCCGGCGGTCTGATTTCCTGTGCCCGCGCTGCGACCGTCTATACGCCCAGTGTGACACTGGGCTCTCCCCCGGGTTCCACCTCGCTCAAAGCCTGGTATGCTCCTGAAGGACCGACTCAAGGAACCGGCGGCTGGGCTGAAATGGAGTTGACTGTCAGCGGCAGTTTCGTCCTCAGTCCGGGAATAATGAACGCGGGAAATGGGCATAGCTGGTATGCCGTCAGCGAGGGGACGGTCGTAGGAGCCGACCTGGTTGCCTCCCAGACTCCCTTTGCGTCGACGATCCTGAGTGGTTCGACCAGACAGCTTCAACTGCAGTCGGGCCAGAGCTTTATTCTCGGCTTCTGGCTCGACACCGAGTTGGACAACACTCCCAGTGCCGGCGATGAATACGGCTGGGTCAAACTCAGCTACACCCAGGCTGGCGGCCTTGTCGTACTGGATAGTGCCACGTCGAGGGGGACTCCGCTCATCGCGGGCACCACCACGATTCCTGAGGCCTCGGCCTTTGCGATCGGAGCCCTGTCGCTCGGTTTGATTGCAAGACGCCGCCGCGCGGCTTGAGCCTGGCTTGCCCGAAACGGGCGGTGGCGATTTCAAGGTCGTCACCGCTCTTTTGCCGGGCCTCGTTTATGGGGAAGACTTCTTGAAAATGGCCTTGCTCCCGGCAGCCGGTTGCGCGGGGATCTGGTGACGATGACTGAGGCCAACACCGAGGATACACCCGCTTTCGCCTGGATGGCGCGCTGGGAAGACGAGCGGGATGTTCTTGAGACGGAGTTCGGCGAACGGATCACCCTGGATGGCTTGACGGGACCGAATGGCAGTGAGGCGGTGGCGGGGCTGCGGGACGACTCCGGGGCGGAGGTGGGATGGCTGATCGCGCAGCGGAAGAAAGGGCACCGGCACTCGATCGATGACGTTTTGACCGCCTGGTATGCGCTGCAGGTCTCGCCGCCGGTGACGGAGCACCTGGATCTGGGCACGGGGATCGGGACGGTGGGGCTGCTGACGCTGTGGGGCATGGGTCCGGCGGCGCGGCTGACCTGTGTGGAGGCGCAGGAAATCAGCTACCGGCTGCTGCAGACCAACCTGGATGCGAACGGGCTGCGGGCGCGGGTCGATTGCTCACTGGGGGATCTGCGTGAACTGACGCTGGGGCGGATCTTTCCACTGGTGACGGGGAGCCCGCCGTATTTCCCGGAGAGCGCCGGGGTGGTGCCGCTGGATTCGCAGAAGGCGCATGCGCGCTTTGAACTGCGGGGCGATGTCTCGGACTATGCCAAGGCCGCGGTGAAGCACCTGGCGCCGGATGGGTGGCTGGTACTATGCTTCCCGTCGCCGCAGAAGCAACGGGCGCTGGACGGGATCGCGGCGGCAGGGTTGAAGGTGGTGCGGATGCGGGACGTGGTTCCGCGGGAGACGCTGCCGGCTTTATTTTCCTTGTTCGCCTGCCGGCATGCGGCCGAGGTGAGCGAAACGATGGTGGTGGAGGAACCGCTGACGGTGCGGCATGAGAACGGCCGCCTGACGGCGGAAATGGCCGGGGTACGGCGGGGATTTGGCTTTACCGATGGCGAGGCGCACGGCGGGCATCAGCCGGATTGAGGCGGAGCGGGGAGGGGGGCTTTACGCCGAATTTACCTGCTCAGGGTTCTTCCTGCTGGCGTGCCGGAGGAGCCAGCGTTTGGCTGGTTTCATCACTGCGACGTCTTTACGAAAATGGCATCTCGCCCTGCGCGTCCTGATCGGGTCGGTGTGGGTTTTCCACGGCCTCTACAGCAAGCTTTTCAATGGCATCCCCAGGCACCAGGCGATCCTTGGCAAAGTACTGGGCGTAGGGGATGACATTTCCAGGCCGGCGATCCTGCTGATAGGCGTGATGGAAGTTTCGCTGGGAATCTGGGCGTGGAGCGGCCGCTTTCCGCGGAGCTGCGCGCTGACGCAGACCTTGGCGATTATCGGGATGAACACCCTGGAGATCTGCTTCGCGAAGGATCTGCTGATTTCCGCGCCGGGAATGGTGGCGCTGAATCTCGGGTTCCTGTCGCTGGGCTGGTATCAGGCAATGGTCCTTTCGCAGCGGCGGGAGACGTCGGGCGCGGTTGCTGAATCGGCTGCGTGAAGCCGCTCGCGCAAGCGGGAGGGCCGGGTTTTCAGAGACCGAAGACGACGCGGGCAAAACCGCGGAGTGCAATCGCGATAATGGTGGCGATGATGAGCCAGAAGACGACCCTCACCAGAGGGATGAAGCGACTTTTACGGCGATGGGTCGCAAGCGACGATGCGATGTCGGAGGTCAGACGGAAGCTGAGGTGATAGTCGTAGTCGGCTGAGATCCAGAGGTCTTTCAGAATCAGGCTGCTGTCCGGATTTCCCGTGAGGCCAGCGGTGGCAACGCTCTCACGAAGCGCGCGGCAGAAGCCGAGCATGGTGGTAGGGTCGCCGACGAGACGAAGACAGGAGCCGCTGCTGTTTTGAAGCAGGAGATGGATGGAGTCGGGAGCGGGCGGGTCTTGGGACATGGCAGTGGTCAGAAGAAGAGAATGTCGAAGCCGCGGCAGAAGAAATAGAGGGTGGCGAGGCCGGTGATCCAGATGAGGACGCCTCGAAGGCAGCTGTGCTGCTTGGCGACGGGCAAGGTCCGGGAACCGGAGGAGCCGGTCAGGCCGAAGCTGAGGCGGGTGCTGCCGTCCACCTGCAAGCCGGGAAGATCCAGCGGGCCTTCGAGCTGACCGGTCTGAACGGCGAGGTGAATTTTTTCCTCAAGGCTGGTGGCGAGTTCGAGGAAATCCTGAGGTTCGCCGACGAAGACGATCTCGGGCTCTCTGCTGCCATGATATTCGGTTAGAAATCGCATAGAGGGGAGATGGCGCAGAGGATGGTTCCGGAGATGGATTCTTCAGACTTTTTTCAATGAGGAAAGCCGGACTGGATGGCTCCACAGGCCGCGTAGAGGCCGGTCAGTGACAGCCAGATCAGGGCGAACCACCAGTGAAGGGCGGTCTCCAGGCGTTTGCCGTGCCGCAGGCCGGCGGTGTAGACGAAGAACTGGAAGTAGAGGCGCACGCCCCAGAAGAAGGCGAAAGTCCAGGCGAGCCACATGCCGGCGCGGGTGGGGGTGAGGAAGATCGCGGGCTCCAGGAGGCAGGGCAGGCCCATCAGGACTTCGACCAGGCAGATGAAGAAGGCGTGGACCTTGAAGATCGCCGCATTGGCCGGACTGATCTGCTGCAGTTCCTCCCGCCAGCGCAGCATGCGGGCGATCGGGATATGCAGGAAAGCCAGGGCGATGAGGCCCGTGCCGGCGAGGCGCAGGAGGCCCGTGAGGAGATCGGTCATGGCGAGGTAAGAACGAAGATGCGGACCCAGGGGGTGATGCGGAATTGATCCGCGGTGCGGAGACCGGCGGCCTCCCAGCAGCGCTGCCAACTGGCGGGCGAATGGAAATGGAGGAAGCCGGGGCCGAAGGCGACGAAGTTGGCCGGGTCGCGGACGTGCTCGGCCATGATGACGCGGCCACCGGATTTCAGGCAGCGGCGGGCCTCGGCGAACCAGGCGGTGCGCTCGGGTTCGCTGCGGAACTCGTGAATGGCCAGCAGGGCGAAGACGACATCGATGGAGCCGGACTCGACCGGCCATTGGTCGTAGCGGGCAGCTACGGTCTCCGCCGTAGGTGGAAAGCGGCGGCGGGCGCGCTGGATCGACGGCTCCGTCATGTGGGCGGCGTCGAAGTGGTCGAGCGCGATCCAGTCTCCGCCGGGCTGAAGGCGGGTGCGGAGGGACTCCGAGGTTTCGTCGAAGCC
>JAQGPE010000029.1 GCA_028293225.1 Akkermansiaceae bacterium
TGGCTCGCCAGATGAAGCGCTGCCTTTCCTGGTCTCCTCACTGCAGAGCGATTCGCGGAATCTGGAGGCCCAGGCCCTGCTGCTGAGCACTTTGCGCCAGACCGGCTGGCATGTGCCGGTGCTGCACCTGAAACTTCCACAGACCGTGCATCAACTGGCCTTCGGGCCGGAGACGGACACTTTGTTTGCCGCGGCCGATGGCGAGGGAAAGCCGGGTTCCTTTCAGGCGCTGATGCGTTGGGACCTGGACACCGCGACCCTCTCCGCAGTGCTGAGTCCGGTGTGGGGCAGTCAGCAGACCGGAGCACTGTCGATTTCGCCAGATGGGCGGCATCTGATCATGCGACGTGGCGATGCGAGCCAGACCACGACCCTGCTATGCGATTCCCTGACGATGGCGGTGGAAAGCAAGCTGACGCCCGCGAAGTCGATGGACGGCTTCTGCTGGTCGCCGGATGGGCTGCTGTTCGGCTACGTAGCCGATGACGACAAGGGCGGCATTTTGTGGCGGATCTGCGACACCGCGAGCGGCGCGGTGATCCGGGAATCGGAGTCTTTTCCGAACCTCGGCTGGTCGGCGGTGACGCTGGGCCGGACCAACCTGCGGGCCGTCGCCAAGGACGGCACGGTGGTCGAAGTGCCGCTCAATCCGAAATTCCCCACCCGCGGCGGCAGGCTCGATGCCGCGCCGGTGGCGGTTGCTTTCAGCCCGGATGGCAGTGAGATCCTGGCGGAGTTTGCCGGTGCTGGCGCAGCCCGGCGCGGGGTCTATTCGATCGCCGATTCTCCTGAAGGCGGCGCGCTGGACGTGAAGCCGGTTCCTGATGGCGCCGCGCACGAGTGGACGACGGGATCCTCGCTGCTGGAGCAGTTGCCATGGGCGCGCGGCAAGGGATCGATGGCGCCGGTCGTGGCGCGGGCCAGGCGGCTGGATTTCACGGGCAGTTCGGACTTTTTCCAAGTGGGCGCCGCGCCCTTCCGGGAGAGCGGCGAGATCGAGGCGGTCGCCTCGATCGGAAAGAAGATTGCGATCAGCAGCGGTGGCGGCGAGGTGACCCTGCATGAGTGGCTGCCGCCGCTGGCCGAAGAAACTCCGAAGCCCGATCCCGCGAAAGGCCAGGCGGAGTGGATCCCGATGGGTTCGAGCGCCTCCGGAATTCTGGAGAAAAACGGCACGGCCTGGCGATTGAACCGCGGCAAGGATGCTGTGGTGGCGCTGGCGCCGGAGATCAGGGCAGCAGCAGCAAACCCCAAGGGCGACCGCATCGTTGTCGGCGGTAGCGCCGGACTCTGGAGCGTGGACGCCGGCAGCGGTGAAGTGCTTTCCTCAACTCTGCCGGTGGAGGACGTGCGCGAGATCGTCTTTCTTGCCGACGGAAAGCGGATCGCCGTGGCGGGAGCTACGGAAGTCGTCGTACTGGAACTGCTTGAGGATGGTTTCGAAAGATTGGCCTCCCTGCCAATCACCGGAGCGACAGGCCTGAAGGAACTGGCTGTAGGGAAGCTGCTGGCGGTGGCGAATTCCACGGAGATCGGGTTGTTCGAGACCCAGCGGTTTTCGAGGACTGGAACTTTGGCCATCAGTGCCGGCGCCGGTGGTGGTGAGCTGGCGTGGGCCGAGGACCGGGAACACGGCTGGCTGGCCTGTGCCCGCGGACCACGGCTCGATGTCTGGTCCCTGCGCAGCGGCAGGCCGCTCGCGATGTCATTGCCCCTGGCGGCAACTCCGCGGCGGATGGAATTCCAGGCTCAAGGAGACCAATGGGGAGTTCTCTGCGATGGTGGATTCTTCGTGCCGCTGGCGCGGGTCAGTGGGCTGACTTCCGGCGAGCTTGCCGCCCTGCAGTCGCTGGCGGAGGCGGTGAGCGGAACGCGTCTGGATGGGGTGAGCCGGGCGATCGATTTCCTGAGTTCGGAGGAGCGGAAGGCGGCCGCGGCGAAAGCCGATGTCACTGTCCTGATCCGATTGCTGCCGGGCAGCGCTCTGGTGCGGGAAAAGTTCGCCACTCTGAACGAACGTGAAGCTCAGCCCGAGGCCTTGGCGCCGCTATGGAACGGTCTCGCCTTCAGCCCCGGCGCGGATGGCCTGAAGATCGCCCGCTGGGCGGAGGAGCTCGGCAAGGATCAGCCGTGGTACAGGGCCTTCGTGCGCGGCTTGATCGCGGAATCGGATCGCAAATTATACGAGGGGAAGATTACCGCGCCGGATGAAGGGATCGCCGATTTGCGAAGGATGGCGGGTGAAGATGAGGCGACGCGCAAGCTGATGAAAGCCGCCTGGCTGAGCCGTGACAGGGTCCCTGCCCATCGGGAGCGCCGTGAGGCAGCTCTGCCCGTGCTGAACGACCGGATCGCCGTGACCGCGGCTTCCTACGAGGCTTCCCGTACCTCAGCCAACGCCATCGCCCACGCGGAAGCGCTGGCGCTACGGAATGACCCGGAGACTCCGGCGGCGGCGTTCCTGACCGGCAAGGTGGGGGCGGAAGAGGATCTGACGCTGGAACAGGCGCATTTCCTGATCGCCTCCGGTCTGGCTGCCACCTGCACGCCGGCGATCGACCGCAGTCTCAAGGCACTCCAATCGCCGTGGCTGTGGATCGCGTGGCTGGAGCTGCAGGCCGGGCAGGACCGGACCAATCTGCCGGGCCGGATCCAGCAAGTGATGATGGAGGCGGGTGGACGCGGGCCGGTGGCGGCAAAGGCGCTGGGTGCGGCTTTCAAAGCGGAGAGCCCCGAGGCGATCGCGATGGCTCTGGCGCAGAGCAAGGGCATGCCGCCGCAACTGGTGGAATACGCCACCGGACGGGCGCTGTGGCTGCAGGGGAAAAAGGCGGAGGTGTTCGCGATGTGGCCCCAGGGCCCTCCCGATCTTCAGAAGCTGGCGGAATCCGGCGGATGGAATGGCTGGGAACAGGCGGTGGGCTGGGAGCAGGCCGCGCGCTTTTCCGCCGAGGTGGCGGAGGAGCTTGGCACGCTGAAGGTGCAGCCCGGCGATACGATCGAGACTCAGCGGGCGTTGGCCGCCAAACTGATGGATCCGAAAACGGCGGCCGCTTTCGGTGGCAAACGGGTCCGGGATGCGATGGTCGATCTGGCGCTGGTGCTGGCCTCTGACAAGGGCTCCAGCGCCGTGGTGATGAAGATGATCGAACGCGCCCGGCTGACGGGGGCGGACCCGGTGATGTGCCTGCGGGCGGAAGCGCGGAATCTGTATGCGATGGGGCAGCCGACCTCGGCCTACTCGCGCTGGATTCAGATCCTGGATGCGCCGGAGTCGGGGCTGATCGGGACCGACTGCATCGAGGCGGCGCAATGCCTGGTGCAGGACCAGCAGGATGCCGCGGCGGTGGAACTGCTGATGCGCGGACCGAACCTTTTCCCGCACGATGCGGTCTTTGCCTATCAGGCCGCGTGGATGCTGCTGGGGATGAATCATCCGGAGCAGGCGAATCTCGTGCTCGACTACGGTTTCAGGATTCCCTTCGCGCAGGATCAGATCCAGATGGCGACGGCGATGCAGGTTTGCGCGGCGGAGCTGACCCAGCGGAGCGACCAGGCGAATCAGGCGTTCCGGGAGCTGGTGCAGTTCGACCCGAGTTGGGGGAACGCCGCGAACCTGAAGCAGCTCGACTGGCCGCAGCAGTTGAAGCAGGCGATCATGGTGGTGGCGGGGCGGAACCACCGGTGAAGCAGCGTCACTTGATCTCGGAGGCCTTGGGACGAGCGAGGGACCAGATGATGCCGACGGCGAGGATCAGGCCGACGATGATGAGGCTGTGCTCATTCCGCAGGTGGTAGCCGAAGGCGCCGCCGATGAGCTTGGCGGAGACGAAGATCAGCAGGACCATGACCGCTTTCTCCAGCGCCCAGAACTTGTTCTGCGCGGCGATGAGCAGGAAGTAGAGGCTGCGCAGGCCGGCGGCGGCCCACAGGCTGGAGGTGATCATGAGGTAGGGGTCCTTCACGACCGCAACGATCACCGGCATGGAGTCGAAGGCGAAGACCACGTCACAGATTTCGATGCAGACGAGGCAGAGAAAGAGAGGCGTGGCGCCGTTCGAGAACATGCGGCGCGACTCGATGGAGGGGTTCACCTTGGTGAAGCGCTTCACCAGATTCACCGACCAGTGCTTGGTGTAGTCGACTTCCTCCCCGTTGTCCTCGTTCCGCCACATCTTGTAGACGGTCCAGAGGACGATGACCGCGAAGCCGATCAGGACGTAGTCGCTCAGATTGACGATCAGGGCGCCGAGACCGAGGAAGAGAACCCGGAACAGGATCGCTCCCAGAATCCCCCAATACAGGATCATATGCTGGAAGGGCTGGTAGCGCGGCGTGGCCAGGCCGAACGACTTGAAAATCAGGAAAAAGGCGAACAGGTTGTCGATCGCCAGCGCCTTCTCCATCACATAGCCGGTGAGGTAGCCGGAAGCCGCGCCCCGGCCCTGGTTCCAGTAGACGAAGCAGCCAAAGGCCATGGCACAGGCGATCCAGATCACCGACCAGATGGTGGCATCCTTGATTGTGACCGCGTGGGCCTTCTTGTGCGCCTTCA
>JAQGPE010000045.1 GCA_028293225.1 Akkermansiaceae bacterium
GCGGGTGCGGGAGAAGTGATCGGCGGCCTGCGAGTATTCATCGTCGGCGTGGTCGGCGATGGCCATGGCGCGTTCGAGACCGGCGCCCAGATTCTCGTGGTTCCATCCTTCCGGGTTGATCTTCTCGATCTTGCCGAGGTGGTTGGCGAAGCACTTGCGGCACTGCTCAAGGTCTTCCAGTTCCTGGCGCATCTCAAAGACCTGGCGGTCGATGCGCGTCACGGTTCCTGTGAGTCGCTCGGTTAGTTCAACCTGGGTGGAGACGAACTCGCGTTTCCGCGCGTTCAGGGTCTCGACTTCCTGTTTCTTCCGTTCCAGCTCTTCGCGCTTCTGCTGAAGCTGCTCCAGTTGGACCTGGGCAGCCTGCAGCTTGCCGTCGAAATCGTCGGCAGAACCCCGGTTTTCGGGATTCATTTCAAGCTGGGTGTTGCGGATGCGGATGTGGTGCGTGTGCTCAGTGGCGGGTGGCATTCCAGTAGGCAGGACGGGGAACAGCGGCCAATTCATACGCGAATCCGGATATTCGGGCCAGTAAAATCATCCGCGGAGTGGTGAGTTGTTGGGCTGGAGGCATCCCGGGCTTGAATGCTTCGCGCGGGCTCGCATGCTTGCGGCAGTGAAGCCACGCCGCCGCGACCCCCGTGAATCTGATGCCCGTGAGAACCGCCATGTACGTGACCGCGGCGAGAAGGAATCCAACGCCCCCGCTCTGAACGAAGACGATCTGATGGAGATCGTGAAGACGCAGCCGGTGCCCTTCATCCTCATCCTCGACTGCGTGCAGGACCCGCACAATCTGGGCGCGGTGCTGCGGACCGCCGATGGTGCGGGCGTGCATGCGGTGGTCGCGCCGAAGGACAAGGCGGTCGGAATCACCGAAACGGTGCGGCGCATTTCCGTGGGTGCCGCCGATCACGTGCCCTTCGTGCAGGTGACCAATCTGGCCCGCACCATGGAACAGCTCAAGAAAGCCGGACTGTGGTTCGTGGGGACTTCCGACCAGGCGACCAAGTCGATTTACGAAATGGACCTGAAAGGTCCGCTGGCACTGGTGCTGGGCGCCGAGGAGAAGGGCATGCGCCGCCTGACGGAGGAAAACTGCGATTTCCTGGCGCGGATCCCGATGGCGGGAAAAGTGGAATGCCTCAACGTCTCGGTCTCCGCCGGGGTGTGTCTCTATGAAGCGGTCCGCCAGCGAGCGGCGCTGAAGGCATGAAGGAGCCGGTCCGCATTCTTTCGGATCTTCATCTGGGGCACCGGGTCTCGCGGATCACAAAGGTGGAGAGCCTGCGGCCCCTGGTCGCCGGAGCCCGGACGGTCGTCTTCAATGGCGACACCTGGCAGGAGCTGGCCAGGCTGTTCCGCGAATCGTCCGGTGCGATGCTGGAAGAGCTCAGGCAACTCTGCCGGGAGGAAGGCGCCGAGCCGCTGTTCCTTCCCGGAAATCACGACCCCGGCTGGGATGGCCAGGGCTGGGCGGAGCTGGCCGGAGGCAAGATCCTGGTCGTGCACGGCGATGCGCTTTTTGCCGAAGGCTCTCCCTGGAGCCGTGAGGCATTTTCGCGTGGCGCGATCGTGCAGGAACTCTGGGACCAGCATCGAAACGCCGCCTCCGATCCGGCGGAACGCATCCTGTTGGCGCGGAAAATCGCCGTCGCCCTGCGTACCGTGGAATACCCGCGTGGGAAAAAGCTGTGGCACCGCGTGCTTGAGGCGGTGCGTCCGCCGCGCCGCGCCTACCAGATGCTGCGGGTCTGGGCGACCCAGGCGGATGCGGCCGCGGAGTTTGCCGAACGCTATTTTCCGCGGGCGGAAGTGGTGGTCATCGGTCACTTCCATCGCGCCGGGATCTGGCAGCGCCGCGGCAGACTGGTGTTGAATCTGGGTTCGTATATGAACCCCGGAGCGGCGCTCTGGGCCGAATATGACCGCGGCGTGCTGACCTGCGGAAAGGTCGATGAAACGGCCGAGCCCTACCAAATGGGGAAGAGGCTCGGCGTGTGGCGGATTGCCCGGTCCTTGTGAGCAGCTGAAGGGCTCCCCTCACTCCGGCTCAGATCATCCCGAGCTTCATCTTGCCCTCTTCGGAGATCATGTCCTGGTTCCAGGCCGGGTCCCAGACGAGCTCGACCTGGGCATCGTCGATGCCCTCGATCGTCATGATCTTCGACTGCGCATCCGCGGCGATGACCGGGCCCATGCCGCAACCGGGGGCGGTGAGGGTCATCTTCACGACCACGGTTTTCTTGCTGTCGTGGTCTTCGATCCCGCAGTCGTAGACCAGGCCGAGATTGACGATGTCCACCGGGATCTCCGGGTCGTAGACGCTTTTGAGCTGCGCCCAGACCTGCTCTTCCAGCGGGGCATCCTTCAGGCGCTCGGCCTCGGCGTGCTTGACCTTCTCTGTCTCGAGATCGACGCCCAGAGCATCGGCATCCTTCGATGAAATGCGGGCGAGGCCGGCGGAGGTGGCGACGGTGTAGGTGCCGCCCAGACGCTGGGTGATGTAAACCGGGGTTCCGACCGGGAGAGTGATGGTGTCGCCGCTCGGGATCTGGACGGCATCCACTTCGCGGGCGAGCGTGATTTCCTCGTGCATGCGCCTAGTGTAGACGGCGGCGGTTTTCGCGCAAGCGGCTTGCGGCCCATCGTGAAAGGCGGCAGCTTGACGGCGTATGAGCAGCCGTAGGCAACGCCGCAGGAGCGCAGCGGCTGGAACGAGCTCCAAGAGGAGATGGGGCACGCGGATTCTGGCGGGCGGCCTGGTGGCGGCGGTCGTGATCGCGGGGGGCGGCTACCTTTTCCTGGGGAGATGGCTGCATGGCGAGGGCTTTCGCCGGACGATCTCCGAGAGTGCGGGCAAGGCGACGCGGACCCACGCGGAGTTCGGGATTTTCGAATGGAGCGGCTCGCGCCTGCAGACACCGTCCTTTTCCGCCGTGGGGGATTCGCTGGTGAAAAAGGTCGATGCCAAGGCGCTCCAGGTCGACATCGGCCTGTCGGCGGCCTGGCACGGGATCCTGCAGGTGGATGATGCCCACCTGCGGAGCATCGACGTGGAGCTGGATTCCACCGCGCCCGCGGTGAAGCCGATTTCCGGAGAGCTGCCCGGCGACGAGGGGAAAAAGAAGGACGCCCGATGGTATGACCGCTTCATCCCTCACGAGATCGATCTGAAGAAAGTCGAGGTCGACACGTCCTCGCTGAAGGTCGCCTCCAAAAGCGGTGACATTTTTTCCCGCGGAACCGCCTGGCGGGTTGAGCCCGGCGATCAGAAAGGCAGCTACCAGGCGAGAGCGAGCGGCGGGAAATTGACCCTGCCTTTCAAATGGGCTCCCCCCATGGAACTGGGAGTGGCGATGCTGAAATATTCCGACGACACGCTTTACCTGAAGGATGCGGATTTCCAGGTCTATCAGAGTGGTCAGCTTGATTTGAGCGGTCAGATGTCGCTGAAAGGGAACGGCTACCATTTCGACGGCGACCTCCGCGATGTGAACTGTGCGGAGATTCTGGAGGGGGATTGGAAAAAGCGGCTCGCGGGCACTTTCAAAACCTCCTTTGCGGTGGGGAACCCCACCGGAGCTCCGGAAGTGACGGGAAGCCTGGTACTTGCCGACGCGGTGCTGACGGCGCTGCCGCTGCTGGACACGCTTTCCGCCTATGCCGACACGGCGCGCTTCCGCCGGATTTCACTGCAGGAGGCCAGCTGTGGCTATGCCTGGGAGGACGGCGCGCTGCGGCTGAGCCGGGTGGTGCTGTCCTCCAACGGGCTGATCAGGCTCGAGGGCTTCCTGAATGTCAGCAAAGCCCGCCAGCTTGATGGCGTCTTCCGTCTGGGCCTGGCGCCGGGGACGCTGGCCCGGATCCCAGGGGCGGAAACCGACGTCTTTCTGCCGGGGGAGAAGCAACTGCTGTGGACTGCGCTCAGGATCAGCGGGACTCTGGATCATCCGCAGGAGGATCTCAGCGAGCGGCTGGTCGCGGCGGCCGGCGCGCGGATGTTCGAATATATCCCGGAGACGGGCGAGAAGGTGCTGAAGTTCACCAACGATGTCATCGGCGAAAAGCTGCCCGACGCGCTCCGCCAGGGCGCGGAGGTGGTCGGTCCCGAGGCGATCGAGCGCGGAAAAGCGGCGCTCGATCAGGGCAAGGAGGTCATCCGCGACGCCAAGGGAATCGCGAATGACGTAGGCGACATCTTTGACGTTCTGCGCGGCCGGGAGCCGCCTCCGGCACGCGAGCCCCGCAAGCCGAAGGAAGGCGAGTGAATGAGCCGGGAGCCAGTGTTTATTTGTTGATCGTCAGTCGCTTGGCCTTGCCGCTCTGCCAGGCGGACTGGACGCTTTTGTAGATGGCGTCCAGGTCCTTGAGGTCCATGATGCGGTATTCGATCATCCCGGCGTGGGTGGTGGCCGGGTAGGTCTTCTGGGCCATGTTGTGGACGTCCGTGCCGGCCTTTTCAGCGGCCTCATCGACCAGGCCTTGGGCACGGGTGACCGCGCGGGCCACCGGCGCCGCTTTGCCCTCCGTCAGCGTGTCCGCCACCGGTGCGATGTGGTAGAAGCGGGCGAGACTGCGGCCGCCCGAGTCCACGGTGACTTCGTTGACGATCAGATTTCCGTCGAGCAGGTACTGGCTTTTGCTGATGGAGACGATTTTATCGAGCGCGGTCATGAAATCGCCATCCTCGAACTTCACCTCCCAGAAGCGCGGCACGCCGTCTTCCTCGGTCGACTTGGATTCGCCTTTGTTGTCCCCGCCGTTTTGTTTGCCGTTGCCTTGCTGGGAGTAGGCGGGGGAAAGAGCGAGCAGGCCGAGCAGGAGAAAGAGAGTCGTCTTTTTCATCGTGGCCGGAAGTTGGCTCAAGCAAGGGCGGTTGGCCAGCGCGGGAAGCGTTATTTCGGCAAAGTTAAAGATTGAGCCTGGTGGGGCCTTGGTCTCTATTCCTCGTCCGTGGTCAAATTCCGCCCCAATGTCGCAGCCCTCATCGTCAAAAAGACGGGTGAGCTGTTGATCTGCGAGCGCTACACGATCCCCGGAGCCTGGCAATTTCCGCAAGGCGGAGTGGATGCCGGCGAGTCTGACGAAGAGGCTCTTTTCAGGGAGGTACGTGAAGAGGTAGGGTTACTTCCGGCACATTACGAGGTAATCAAAACCCGTGGAGGCTACCGGTACCTATATCCTGAAGAAGTCCGCTTTAAAAAGATGCGGAAGCACGGCTGCCATGGACAGCAGCAAACCTACTTCCAATGCCTGCTGGGGGACCACGCCCCCGAAATCAATGTGAATCAGAAGCCGCGGGAGTTTGGCACCTACCGCTGGATCCTGCCGGAAGAATTCGATCTCGATTGGCTCCCCCCCTTCAAGCGAGACGTTTACCGGCAGGTCATGGCTGATTTTTTCGATATAAGCCTGTAGAAAACAGTCTGTTAGAACAGTTAAATAAAGGGGGATGAAACTTGCGGGAAATGCGTTCCGGGAAGTTGAAGCTGCGGCCGCTCTTTGCGCCTCCGCCGTCCTTCCGTCGTCCTTTGTTACGAATGCTGAAGCATTCTTCCACGGCTGCTTGATTGCAGTCTTGCGCCACCCGGGCCACAAGCTTGCCCGGGCGGCCGTTTTTTCCTTCCGTGACATTCACGCCAACCAATTCCGCTGATGGAGATTCTCAATGACCAATCGCAAAGCGTCATCAAGTGCCGGAACAGCCAGGGGCTGGAGGTGCAGGCGAACCTGCTCCGCTTGACCCGGTATTCGGTCGTTTTCGAAGTCTACAACCCCTATAGCATTCTCCAGCTTTCCGAAGTTCTTTCGGATTTCCGGATCCTCGCGAACAAGCGGCTGATCTATCGCGGCAAGGCGGTTGTCAGCAATCTGCTCAATACCGGCCTGGTGCTGGTTTGCGAAGCGACGCTGGAAGACGGCTGGCAGGAGGTCGATTTTCTTTCCGGCGTCAGCGGCGAGTCCGATCTGGGCACCCAGTTCGCGTCCTTCATGGACGACTGGAAGTCAGCGAACAAGGTCAACGACGCCTTCAAGATCTCCGTGGCTGACATGTCCAGCGCCCTGACCGGGGTGCAGCACTGGATGGGTGGCATCGACGTGGGCATCCGCAGCACGGCGACCCGGCGTCGCGACGACCTGGAGCGGGAAATCTTCAGCGCCATCCAGCAGCGGGTGATCGAAGAGGTGATCCCGGCGATGGAGAGTTTCGAGGACGTCGCCAACCAGATCGGCGAGGAGGAGGTGCCGTCGCACAAGTCCTACATCCGCCGCGAGCTGCACCCGATCGTGCTCTGCTCGCCGTTCCTGTTCCGCACTTACACGAAGCCGCTCGGCTACGCCGGCGACTACGAGATGGTGAACATGATGCTGCGCGATCCCTACGAAGGGGCGTCTTCCTTTGCGAAAATCCTCAACTACGCGATGCTCAATACCGAGCCGGTCGTGGCCCACCGCAACCGCATCGACTATCTGGTCGACATGCTGGACCGTGAGGCGACCCGCCGGATCGGCCGCACCCGCGCCCGCGCCTTCAACCTGGGCTGCGGCCCCGCGGAGGAAGTACTACGTTTCCTGCAGGATCACGATTCCAGCGATCTGATCGAGTTCGACCTGCTCGACTTCAACCCCGAGACGCTGGAATACACCCGCGAGCGCCTGGACAAGGTGCGCATGGGGATGACCCGCAACACGCAGCTGAAGTTCATCCCGCGTTCCGTGCACCAGATTCTGAAAGCCGCGGCCCAGCCGGGCGGCGATCCGGAGCTGGGCAACTACGACGTGGTCTACTGCGCCGGCCTGTTCGACTACCTGTCCCAGCGGGTCGGCAAGCGTCTGGTGGAGTTCTTCTGCTCGATCGCCAAACCGGGTGGTCTGGTGGTGGTCACCAATGTCGCCAACACCAACCCGCGCAAGGCGTGGATGGAATATCTGATGGAGTGGAACCTCATTTACCGGGGCAAGGAGGAGATGCTGGATCTGATCCCTGCCGGACTTCCGGTGAAACGGGTCGACGTGAAGGTCGACGCGACCGGGGTCAACCTGTTCCTGGAGATTGAATTGGCCGATGCCTGACGCGCTTCCATTGCCATCCGCTCCTGCCGACATGGCCTCCCTCAGGGAGGCCTTCCGGCAGTATGAGCATGGGGTGGGGGTGGATAATGCGCGCCGGGCCGGCTCGCTGGCGGCCCTGTTCATGCTGGCGGGCACGGCCCTGGACTGGGTGGTG
>JAQGPE010000106.1 GCA_028293225.1 Akkermansiaceae bacterium
ATGCTGCTGCACTACGGCTATAAGGCGGCGGTCGCGGTGGTCGCCTCCACGGCGGTCTACTTCATTTTCTTCAAAAAGGACTTCGCGGAAATGGCGGAACGCGCCGGCGATCACGACGGCGACGGCAAGGGCGATCTCAAGGAAAAGGACCGGCCGGTGCCGCTCTTCGTGACGATCGTCCACCTGGCCTTCATGGGCTGGACCGTGGCCTTCGCCCACACCCCCGCCCTGTTCATCGGCGGCTTTCTGTTCTTCCTCGCCTTCTCCCAGGCCACCGCCCACCACCAGCGGGAACTCCAGCTGCGCGGGCCGATCCTGGTCGGGTTCTTCCTCGCCGGCCTGGTCGTTCACGGCGGCCTGCAGGGCTGGTGGCTGGCGCCGATCATCGCCAGCCTGAGCAAGTGGCCGCTGTTCTTCGGCTCGATGCTGCTGACCTCCTTCAATGACAATGCCGCCATCACCTTCCTCGCCAGCCAGGTCGATGGCCTGGCCCCCATGCTCAAGTACGCGGTGCTGGCCGGGGCGGTCACCGGCGGCGGGCTGACGGTCATCGCCAATGCGCCCAACCCCGCTGGCCAGGCGCTGTTGGGACGGTATTTCGGCGAAGGCGTCTCGCCCGGAAAATTGCTGCTCGGCGCCCTGATCCCGACCCTGATCGCCGCGGCGGCCATGATGTTTTTTCCGGACTGGGGGATTGAAAAAATGTTCGCCATGGACGATCCCTCCGCCCAGCCCGCCGCAGCGGTCCACGCCCACTAACCCCATGTTCACCGGACTTGTCGAAACCACCGGCCGCGTACGTTCCTTCGAGCATCTCGGCGAACAGGCGCGCCTGACGCTGGATCTCCCCTTCGCCTCTGAACTGGAAATGGGCGAGTCGGTGGCAGTCAATGGCTGCTGCCTTACCGTCGCCGCCATGGATCCGGAGGGAGCGGCCTTTGATCTGCTGACCCAGACCCTGGCGATCACCTCGCTGGGCGATCTGGTGGAAGGCGCGACCGTCAATCTGGAACGCGCACTCCGGGCCGGGGACCGGTTCGGCGGCCACTTCGTGCAGGGCCATGTCGATACCACCGGCACCGTGCTCGGCTTGGAACAGCACGGCCAAGATCACATTTTCGATATCTCCCTGCCACCCGAAATCGCCCGCCTGTGCATCGACAAGGGCTCTCTGTGCGTCGATGGCATTTCCCTGACCATCGCTGAACTCGGCAGCGACCGGGCGCGGTTCTGGATCACGCCGCATACCTTTTTGGCCACCCACCTGCCGCAGTTGAAAATCGGCGCGCGCGTCAACCTGGAGGCCGACCTGCTGGCCAAGCACGTGGCACGTCTGATGGACGGCTTCAGTGCGGCGCGAGCAAAGTAAACGGCCACCACGGCAGGTTCCGCGTCACGCCGAAGATCAGAAAAACCGCCAGCAGGGTCCATGCGCTCCACGGCGGAATGCGGGGAGCCGGCCGCCCCTGCCACTCCCGCCAGACTGCGGCACCCAGCCAGACGGCTGCGGCCAGTGCGAAAACGACCACGAAAGCGTTCATCGCCAAGGCCCCGGCGAGATCCCCGTGCATCAGTTTCACCGCACAGCGCGTCCCCCCGCAGCCAGGACAATCGAACCCGGTGAAGGCGTGCAGCGGACAGGCCGGGAACAGCCGCGTCCACGGGATGCCCAACCGCCCCAGCAGCAAAAAAAACGCCGCCCCCAGGATGACGAGCAAAGTCCAGGGGCGGCGTTTCACGTGAATCAGTCAGAATGGATCAGGGGCCGACCTTGGGCGGCGTCTCGAGCTGCTGGCGTTGCTGCTCCCGCTTCGCTTTCATCTGTTCGCGAACCTGGTCACGGACATTCTGCGGCAGCGGCAGCCACTCGGCATTTTCCAGATATTCTTCTTTCTGCTGCTCGTTCATGTCCTTCGTGGCGGAATACATCCGGATCGCGAAGATCCCGATGAGGAGGGAGATCACCAGACCGATATAGCCCAGAACCAAACCGGTGCGGGCCATCCCTTTGCCCGCGTAGCGAACCGGGTCCGATTTCACCTTCGAGACCGCGATATGGCCCATGACGATCGCCGCGATGCCGAGGGGCAGTTCGATATAGGGGAAACAGCAACTCAGGAATGACAGGATCCCGCAGATCATCGCCCCAATCGCCAGACCGGACGAAGGAGTCACAAAACCTCCCGGCACCGGCTGTTGATAAGAGGCAGGCCCGGCCGGTTGCGCTGGCGCGACGTAAGGGCTCGAGGTCGCCACAGGCGGGCTCGGAGGAGCCTCGTAGCCCACCGTCGGCTGAAGCACGTCCTGACGGGTGAAATCCGGGATCTTCGAGACCGGCATCCAGTCAGCCAGACCTTCCCGCCAGGCGAGATCGGTCGGTGCGACTTCGCCGGAGTCGATCTTGGCGCGGAGTGCTTCCGTGGAGACCGGGCCCTCCTGGGCGCCGTTTTTAGCGTAGAACCAATTCATAGAATTTTCAGGGTGAATGCATTGCTGCGCTGAACATGCCCATGATGAACAGCGCGATAAAGCCAATGATAGGCAAAAGCGACAGGTAGCCGAGCACCAAGCCGGTCAAGGCCATGCCGCGGCCGCCGACCGTGAAAGGCGCGGCCCTGATCTGCGACAGCGCCATATGACCGCAGATGATCGCCGGAATCCCGGTGATGCAGGTCACGAAAACCAGGATCCCGCAGACCATGCTCGCCACCGCCAGGCCATTGGTCTGGGCGGCCTGGTAGTAGCCCGGCTGACCGGACAGGGCCGCGTGGCCCGGCAGATAGGGAGACAGCGCCTGCTGGCCCAGCCCCGGAACGAATTGCAGGGCCTGCCAGTTTTCCATCCCGTCCCGCCAGACCAGGGTCGAAGCCGTCACCGCCCCGGACGCGATCAGCCCGCGGAGTTCGTCCTCTTCGACCGGACCGCATTGTCCATCAGGAGTTCCATAGTACCAAAGCGACATGACAGGAGGAGGAAATCAAATCACCACAAGGCGGGTCCCGGCAAACACGCGCCACCCGCCGCACCCGCCGGCGCGGCCAATTCGTTCAGTTGGAGATCCGGAACTCATCTGGCCGAA
>JAQGPE010000134.1 GCA_028293225.1 Akkermansiaceae bacterium
AACAATTCGATCACTGGATCGTCACCGGCATGCCTTTTCGCACCAGCGTGTAAAAGGCCGCCGCGTCCCAGTTTGAAAGCCGGATACAACCATGGCTGCCGGCGCGTCCAATGGTCTCCGGATTCGAGGTTCCGTGGATGCCAACGCCCGGCCGGTTCAGTCCGGTCCAGAGCACTCCGACGGGGCTGTTGGGTCCGGGAGGGTAGTTGAAGAAGTTCTCCGTTCTTTCGCCCCGGTCGAGCACCCCCTCATCGTAGCGATACCAGGGCCACGGCACGGCTCCGACGACTTTCAGTTCGCCGGGATTGGCCGGGTGTTCGGGTGAGCCGGGGGTGATGGGAAAGGCGGCCAGGATTCGGGAACCGTCGAAAACCTGGAGCATCCGGTACTTCGTATCCACCAGCACGCGGCGACCCTTTCCGGCATCGGACGAAGGGGCATACTGCGAGGGATAGAGATCGCTGCGGAAGGGCCGCGCGATTGCCGGAACCCGGACGCTTCCGCCGGGTTGCAGCGCATCGATATTCACGCCGGGGTTCAGTTCGCGGATGAAGGCCCGCGTGGTGTGAAAGCGCTCGCCCAACAGCTCGGTGAGATTCTCATAGGGCAGCTTCTCCAGCTTTGCGACGGCGGCAGGCTCGGCGGGAATGCCGCCGAAGTTGCTGAGATCCTTCGCGGTGATTTCATAGGTGGTGTAGGCCTCGGCGCCGTCCAGATCCGGATGCCAGTCGGGTGAAAGGCCTTTCGACTGGCGGTAAAGGTCGAGCGCCTTGTCGGTGAATTCACCACGGCGGCCATCGACCACGCCGGGCCCGAAGCCCTGGGCATCCAGGAAGATCTGCAGCTTCACAGCCGGCTCCCGCGGGACGGGTGCGGCGGCGCTGGGAGAAGCGGCGCCACGGTGTCCGGTCACTCCGCAACTGCTGAACAGAAACACCGCGGAGGATGCGAGAATCGAAAATCGGATGGCGGCGGTGGAAGCGAACACGTTCGTGTAGAGTCGCGGTACTCCGGATTTATTCCCGAAAACGAAAGCTCAGCCTCCTTTCTCCGGCAGCCTTTCAGCTTGGCGAGACATCCACGGAGACACTCAGCTTGTGGCTGGTGCCGCCAACCGTCACGCCACGCAGAGGGGCCACATCGCCGTAGTCGCGGCCGATCGCCGTGATGATGTGGCGGTCGGAAGGCCGGACGTTGTTGGTCGGGTCGAAGTCCACCCAGCCCTGTCCCGGCACGAAGACGGAGACCCAGGCGTGGGAGGCATCCGCTCCCACCAGCTTGGGCTTGCCCGGTGGCGGCAGGGTCTCCAGATAACCGCTGACGTAGCGGGCCGGCAGATGGATCGAGCGCAGCGCCGCGATCATGACCTGTGCAAAGTCCTGGCAGACGCCCCGGCGGTTCGCCAGCACGTCGGCCACCGGGGTGGAAACGGTGGTGAAACCGGGGTCGAACTTGAACTCGCGGAAGATGCGCGCATTGAGCGCAGCCACGCCTTCGAGAGTCGGACGTCCCGGCGCGAAATCGATGCGGGCGAACTCCGCCAGTTCAGCTGAGACCGGCACCTGCGGCGAGGCCAGGGCAAACGCGCGGGCATCGAGCGAAGCAGCATCTTTCGCCGCGCGCAGCATTCCGGGAACGGCATCCCAGGCGGCGGCGCTTTCCAGCGGCAACTGGCGGGATGACAGAACCTCGACCTCGCTCTGCGCGGTGATGACCAGTTCGGTGTGCGGCCGCTGGATGGAGAAGTGGTCGATGTGATTGCCGAAGGAGTCGTAGCGCTCGCGGTGATACTCCGGTCCCGGCTCGATGCTCAGCTTCCACGACAGACAGCGTTGGCCGGGCAGGTCGCGGGGCCGCAGGCGCGCTTCATTGTGCCCGAGATTGGCGGGAATCTCGTAGCGGTAGGTGGTGCGGTGCCGGATCCGGTAGAACATCAGTCAGGGGGCTCAGCCGTGCAGGAAATGCGAGCGATCCGCGTGGCGGAAATAGGTCAGTGTCAGAGCATTCGAGAGGCGCATCAGACGCTCGCTCATCTGGCTGACGAACAGCTCCAGGTTTTTGCGGCGCGCCCCGGTAGAGGCGGCCAGTTTCGGAATTTCCGTGAGGCGCAAACGGCTGCTGGTGTCGACCAGCAGGCGTTGCTCGGGAGTGAGCTTGGCGCGCTTGGTCTGGCGCGGCAGTTCTTCGATGTTCAGCGTCAGGCGATTGATCTGATAGAGCAGCGAGCGGGCGTTGTTCGGTTCCAGCAGCAGGAGTTCCAGCACCAGCTCGATCCGCGGATGAGTGCGGTAGCGCTTGCGGTAGGTGACCAGGCTGTCGGTGGCGGCCAGCACCGACTCCATGACCAGGCGCTCTTCCTCGGGCGGCCGGCTGACCACCAGGAAATGACGGATCACCGCCAGCAGATACTGCGCGCGTTCGATCCGGCGGCCGGAGTCGAGCAGGCGCCAGCCGGCATCGCGGGTCATACTCTCCAGGTTCAGACCCAGCAATGCGGTGAGATGCAGGATCAGGCGGTTGAGCGGATCGGGATGGTTGTCCAGCCCACGGCCGACGCGCGGCGTCTCATCGACCCACTCGCGGATCATTCCCTCGATCACCCGCCAGGAGTCGGGCGACCAGAGGTCGCGCACGGCGTAGGCGGCATTGCGGAAATAGCCGAGCACGCAGGGCAGCGAGCCGCCGCGGTCCGGATTGGTCAGCAGGGACAAAACCTCTTCCTCATCGGAAACGGCGGCATATTCCTCATCGGCATGGATCGGCGAGGCATCGGTGACGCCAAGCAGTCCGCCCATCAGGATCTCGCGATGGCGGCCGAGTTCGGATTCGTCCTCGCCGATTTCGCCGGTGAAGCTGAGCAGCGCGCGCCTCAGCAGGCGGGCCACACCCTCGGCGCGCTCCGCATAGCGGCCGGTCCAGTAGAGGTTCTCGCCGGAGCGGCTGGGGACGTTGCGGGCATCGCCATCGCTGGTGGCATCCGGATTTTCATCCCACAGGCTGACATAGGGTTCGGAGTCACCGCCAAGGATCCAGGTGTCTTTCGAAATACCGCCGAGCTGACTGGAAACAACGACGGCGTCCGGCGTGGCCGCGATGCGGGCCAGCCCGCCGGGCATCACCAGGTAGCGGCCGTCGGGGGTGGCGGTGACGAAGCCGCGGACCACACCGCGGCGCGCTTCCAGGCCATTGGTCCCGGCACAGGGCAGGGTCGAAAAGCCGACCTGTTCCTGACCGACAAAGGTCTCCGGCGAGGCCAGGATCCGGTCGCGGAGCTTGCCGCGTTCTGCCTCGCTCAGGGTATTGCCGAAGATGGTGCCAAAGGTCGGAGCGCGGTGGATGGCCTTGATGACCATCTTGTCGAGATTGGCCAGGACCTTCTCGCGGGCGACCTTTTCCCCGCACCACCAGGTGGCGGCGGAAGTCAGGATCAGTTCCTCATTGCGGAGCTGGC
>JAQGPE010000155.1 GCA_028293225.1 Akkermansiaceae bacterium
AACAACCTGCCCCCGGGCGCGGGGTGAAATGCAGGAACTCGACAGGTTTAGTAGGCTGACGTGACTTTTCTGTTGGATGACACAGAAGAATTGCTTAGCAGCCGAGTCGTGAAAAAGATCGAAATCATACTGGTTTCGGCGGCCGCCTTTTTGTGCACATCGGTTCTTCACGCGGGTGATACCCGGGTGTGGACCTCGCGCAAAGGGACGACGCTGGAAGGAGAGCTGCTGAAAGCTGATGTCGCCACGGCCACCGTGGTGGACAAGGCCGCGAAACAAACCATCATCAAGATGGAGGACCTGAGTATCGCTGACCGGCAATACATCGTCCAGTACGACAAAGTGGACGCCAAGATTCTGGCGATCGGCGAGCCGGGCGAGCCGGAGAAGGAGTACCGGGTCGACGAAAAAACCTTCGTCAAGGAGAAGGACAAGAAGGCCAACTTCGGAAGTGCGGACCTGGAGCTGATGCAGACGGAGCATTTCATCATCGCCTACGGCGGGGATGTGCGGCCGAACGTCTTCGGCGAAGCGGCCGAACGCATCTGGCACGGCATGGCCTTCGAGCACATGGACTTCCGCCGTGACTGGGGCGATACCCGCATGATGATTCTGGTGGTGTCGGATGCCAAGATTCATCAGGCGGTGGGGAAATGGTATTTCCAGTCGCTCAAGGATTCCGGCCAGGCTGACGAAGCAGGTCGCGCCGCCACGGGCTGGGAAGATCCCGGCAGCAGAGGTTTCGAGATGCAGCCGGATGTGGCCGCCAAATACGGCGCCAAGCCGGTCGCCTCTTACTACTTCCTGCCGGACATGAGCGGCTTCAAGAAGGCCATGAGCCCGCTGCTGATCCACTCGATGTCCCAGTCCCTGCTCTCCCACGTGACGGGCGGAGTGAAAGAGGGTGCCTTCACCTTCTTCACCGGCCATGCCTACTACAAGGAGATCCAGCTGACCGGCCAGGCTCAGACGACCCTGGGCGGAGTCGGCGGCTCCGACAACCTGAGCAAGGTTTCACGGGAAGGCTTCCACGACAAGTGGGCCGCTGAAGTGCGCAAGCTGGTCAAAAAAGGCACTCTGAAGCCTGACATGGCCATCAGCTACACCTGGGACCTCAATGCGGCGACGCCCGAGAACCTGGGGCTGATGTACGCCCTCTCCTACTACATGCAGAGTACGAACCTGCGGCTCTCCTACTATGACGAACTGGTGCGGCGCACCACGACCGCGCATCGCGTTCCGGAGCCGATCGAGGTCGCGAGTATCTTCGGATTCAAATCGGTCGAAGCCTTCAACACCGATTGGACCACCTTCATCAAGGAAGGTAACTTCAAGTAACACAGAAATATGTTCAGATCCATTTCAACACTGGCAGCCGGCATGCTGTTCGCCGGAGCGGCTTTCGCCCAGACGCCTGACAAGGACGCCGAGTACCGCGATTTCGAAGGTCCCAACGGCAAGATCATCCAGGCGGCGCTTCTCGATAAAAGCGCCGACTCGGTGACGCTGCTCCTGAAGGACGGCAAGCGCTCGGTGGTGCCCATCGACAAGTTGAGCCCGGCCGATCAGGTATGGGTGAACAGCTGGAGCAAGGAAAAGGCGGTCTTCATCGAGAAGTGCCGCGGCCTCACGGTCACCCAGTTGCTCGAACTCCGCGGCTATGAGGCTTTCAACTTCAAGCTGCATGGAAACTCGATCCTGATTGACGGAAAAATCAACGGCGTCGCAGGGACCTTCATCATCGATACCGGGGCAGACGGCTCGGTCGTCTACACGGATTTCGCCGCCAAGGCTAAATGTGATGTGGGACCGTTCAATCACACGGTCCGGGGAGTCGGCGACAAGGAAGCTCCGGCGGCGGAAGGCAAGATGCAGGATGTCGCGTTCGGCGAAGCGAAGTTCAAGGACATCGACATCACCGTCTACGATCCGAAATTCAACGTCCCGGAGGGCACTCCAGCGCCCGTGGAAAACGGCCTTTTCGGCGCGGATTTCATGAGCCAGCTGGATGCCGTCATCTCGTATCCCGAGCGCAAGATCTTCCTGCATCCCGACAACGTGCTGGAGGCGAACAAGCAGAAGGAATTCACCTCCTTCCGCCTGTTCCGCACCAAGGACAACGTCACTTACCGCGGCAAGATCCTCTCGAAGACCCCGACGGTCATCACCCTGACCCTACAGGACACCAAGACCCTGCAGGTGCCGATCGCACGCCTCGTCGATGACGATGCCAAGTATGCGGTGGAGTGGTCCGAAGCGGCATCATTCTTCCTGGAGTACTGCCAGAGCCTGACGATCGAAGAAGTGCTCGCCCTGCGGAAATACAAGTCGTTCGAGTATGAGCGGGAAGGCAACCACATCTATGTCGATGGCACCATGAATGACAATCCGGTCCGCTATCTGGTCGATACCGGTGCGGATACGAGCTGCTTCAACTACGATTCGGCCAAGGCCTTCGGGTGTGAGTTCGGCCCGTTTGAGGCGCTGACGGTGGTGGGGATCGGCGGGACGGCGAAAGCCACCGAAACGCTGGTGAAAAAAATCACGCTCGGCGATGTCATCCTGACCAACCGCAAGGAAGACTCGGTCAATCTGAACAAGTTCCGCAATGACCCGGACTTGAAGTACATCGGCCTGTTCGGTGCGGATTTCCTGCGCGAGCTGGATGCGGTGATCACCTACAAGGAGAAGAAAATCTTCCTCCTGCAGCGGAACAATCCCAATGCTCCGGCGCCGCTGAAAGGCAAGTAAGCCGTCACGCGAAGCAATCAACCATGAGGCCGGTCCGGATGATTTCCGGGCCGGCCTTTTGTTTTTCCAGAGCTACTAGGGCCACTGGAGTTCCAGCAACGTGACGGCCTGGCGGGGCAGGGTGAAATGCAGGACCGGAGTTTCGCCGCCGGTGATTTCCACGCCAGCATCCACCTTGGCCAGTTGGCCGGAGGCCTGGAGCTGGGCGATTTGCTCGGCGGTTGGCTGGGCGGGAGAGCCCATGGCCTGCCAGGCGGTGAAGGCATTCGAATGGGTCTCGTCGATGAGGTAGCGGGTGACGGTGGGAGCGCCACGGGGTGCACCGGAGAGGTCGAGGCTGACCACGGCGTCGGGGCCGCGGACGTCGTCATCGTGGTAGTGCCAAGCGAGCACCGTGATGCGGTTGCCATCGCGCGCCGCAAGGGCCGACACATCCGGCTTTCCCGTGACGCCCTGGCGGACGATCTGGTCGAGCGGCACGGCGCTGTCGCTGTCGACCGGCAGGCGGCTACCGGCCATCTTCGCGAACATGCGGAAGACATTCAGGACCGGCTTGTCGATGCCCTGGGTGGCGAGCGAGCGGAAGCCGGCGAAGCACGGCTGATCCTCGAACTCGAAAGCCCAGGTCAGGGCGCCCTCCAGGTTCACGCCATGCTTCATGGCGAGGTCGAGCTTGCGTGGGAAAACAGCGGCGGTGTAGCTGGAGTAGAGCGTGCCATTACGGTAGGCGAAGCGCGGGCCCTGGCAGGCGGCGCAGCCCTCCGGGTCGGACTCGCCGATGACGATCGGCTTGTCCTTGAGATCGGGATAGCCGGCGATGACCTGGAAGGCCGAGTCAATGTCCCGGAGCTGGTGCGAGATGCCCATGCGCACATGGCCGTCCACCTGTTCGGGCGAGCCCTTGGCGTGGAAGGACAGGAAATCGAGCGGCGTGCTGGTTTCGCCGGTCGCGGCATTTTTACCACTCCGGCAGTGATCGATGAAGGCCTTCAGGAAATCCCCCCCTGCCCCGCCGGCCAGATCCGGACCGCCGACTTTCGCGCCCGGGACCGCGCGGCGAACGGCATTCACCGCGTGGTCGTGAAGTTGGAAGAACTCCTCCCGGCTGCCCCGCCAGTAACCGATGTTCGGCTCGTTCCAGGTTTCCCAGTACCACTTCAGGACCTCGTCATTGCCATACTTGGAGGCGCAGTGCCTGGCCCATTGGTAGACCAGTTCCTCCCACTTGGCCCAGTCCTTCGGCGGGTAGGCCCAGCCCGTGAAAATCTCGTCGTACTTCGCCTCCGGCGTCCAATGATGGCGGTAGGGTTCCGGGTGGGTGGAGAGCGCCTGGGGCATGAAGCCGATCTGCACATACGGGCGGACGCCGCGCTCCAGGTAGCTGTCGAAAATGCGATCGACGAGGGTCCAGTCGTAGACCGGGTTTCCGGAGGCGTCCTCCGTGTAGGCATTGGTCGAGCCCCACTTCAGCGCGGGGAGTCCATCCCCCGTCACCAGCAGGCTGTGGGTGCGGAAGTAGACCTCCTTCGGCCGCAGGCTGCCGAGTTCGCCCAGCAGTTGCTGGCCGTGCTTCATGTAGGCGTAGTTCGGTTCGTCCGCGCCGAAGAACCGCCAGATGGGAGCCAGGGCCGCGCCGGGCTTTCCGGCATCGACATGGATGGTCACCGGAAAGGAATCCGCCGCCGCGGCGCCCGCCAGGAGCAACCAGAGAAAGCCCGATTTCATGCGGCCAGAATCGGTCTGGCAACCGGGGTGTGGCGAGTCGATTCCGCGCCCTCAGGCCCCCAGTAGTGGCGGGGGCGACGCCGCGGGTGGCGGGACATTCGGAGCCGGCGGTTTCACCCAGGCCGGAGCCTTTGGCGTGACGTCGGCATAGATGGCGACCAGCGCCATGCCGATCAGTCCGGCGCCGCCCATGTAGCCCAGCGTCATGGCGGTGGTCATGGCGGTCACGAAGGGCGTGAAAATCAGCAGGCCGACGACCATCGAGCTCGGCTTCACCTCATAAGCGTGCACCACCAGGCGCAGGCGGGAGCGCGCCATGCACAAGCCGAGCAGGCAGTAGCAGATGACGCACGAAATCGCGTTGATATAGTAGAGCACCCCGCAGGTATCGGTGCGCTGCGCCACCGCGTAGAGCGGCAGAACGCAGGAACCGGCGGCCGAAGCGACGAACAGGACCATCACCGCCAAACGGGCGCCGAGGCCGCGAAACGATGAGGCGCCGATGGTGCCGGCGCAGACGATCCCCGACATGCCGATGACCGTGAGGGAGCAGCCGATTTCCCGGATGAACTCGATGCTGCCGACCAGATAGCGGACGATGACGTAGGGCAGCAGGGAGATGAAGGTCAGCACGCACAGACCCCAGAGGGTGAAGAATTTGCCACGCACCACCTTCCAGCGGCTGAGCTTCGTCAACAGGAGCAGCTCGTGGTTGCCCTCCTCCAGCTCCTGACCCATCAGGATCAGGCCGCCCAAGGGCATGATCACGATGCAGATCAGCGCCACGCAGGCCCAGAACGGACCGGAGGCCGCCATCAACTGCAGGTTGAGCATGCCGACGAATTTCAGCGACTCGCGGTGGTCGCCGCCGCTGAACTCCACGAGCATGGCGGCGATGGCCAGCAGTTGCACCAGCAGGAAGGGGGTGACGAAGCTGGCGCGGCGCATGTTCTGCCGCAGTTCCTTGACCAGCATGGCGCCCATGCGATCCGGCAAGTCGTCCTTCACGTCCTTCAGCGTCGTTGTCGCCATGGTCCGCATCATCGCAGGCGGAGCATGGTCTGCAAGTCAGGAGAACAACGCCGCCCGGCCCATCGGGTCGCCGGGCGGGTTGGGGACATCAGGGCATCGAGCCCCGCACGCGCCCGAAGAGCCGGACATCGGTCGCCGCCGCCTTGGGCAGGGTCGCCGTCACGTGAAGCGGACCGGTGCCGCTGATGGTGTAGGTCACGCCATTGACGGTGCCGCCGGTGGAAGGGACCGTGGAGGAGGTCCAGTTGCTGAGGTCGTTGCTGTATTGAAGGTCCAGGCTGGCGGTGCCCCAAACGGCGGGGTTCAGGCAGTTGAAGGAGAAGCTAAGGCTACCGTCGGCGTTCACGGTGCGGGTGGGAAGCAGGGCCAGGCCATCGGCAAGGGGCGAGCTGCCCCCGAGCAGCCATTGGATGCCGTTTGACACCCCGTCGTTATTGGCATCGGCGGTAAAGCCGGCTTGCCCGGCAGGAACCCCGGCGGTGCCGCTGGACCAGTTCGAGTAGGCGGTGGCAGGGATCACCGTAACATTGCTGATGTTGTCCAGCCACGGGTCGCCACTGACAGCCGCGAACTCCAGGCTCAGCGGGCCCGCGTTCGTGACCGTCCTGGTCAGGGTGTAGGACTGCCAGGAATCATTCGCCAGCAGGGTGGTATCCACCGGCATGCTGTAGCGGGTGGAACCGACCAGGAAGGAGGCATTGAAGACGCCGCCGGCCGGAGTGGGGAGCTCCACTCGACCACGCCCGCCGTAAAAAGTCACGGAGACGGTGTCGCCGGCTTTCACCGTGGTGTTCAGATCCTGGTGGATGGAGCCGGTATTGGCATTGATCAACGCCTCCCAGACCCCGCCCCCGGGGCTGCCGGCGCTGAAGTGGGCGCTGCCCAGGGTGACCAGAGTGTCCTGCTGGTAGTCGTTAGCCACGGCCGGGTTCCAGACCGCGGCGATGCGGCCCCAGCCTTCCGCCGCGGAGATGCTGCCAGGAGTTTCAAAGCTGGGGTTCCGCACCGGCACGGTCAGCACCGGTCCGACCTGGAAGCTCTGGGTCAGCGAGGTCGCGGTGGCCGGCGGCTCGGCGCCGGCGGTCGCGGTGGCGCGGATCTGCCAGGCTCCCGGCGCCAGCGTGCCCAGGTCCACGGAGTAGTCCGGAGCGGTCGTGCTGCTGCCGGCATTCGTCGTGACGCCATCCGGTCCTGTTAGGTCATAGCTGACCGTGACCGCCCCGGTGGCATTCGTGACGGTGGCGGAGGCGCTCGCCGCGCTGCCGGTCAGGATCTGGCCGCCATCGACCGGACCCTTCATGCCCACGAACAGCACCGGCGTGGTGGCCACGCTGACACTGCTGACGCTATCCAGCCACGGGTCGCCGCTGACGGCGGTGAAGACCAGGCTCAGCGGTCCGGCATTCGTCACCGTCTTCGTCAGCGTATACGCTTTCCACGTATTGTTGGCCTGGGTGGTGGTGTCCACCTGCAGGCTATAGGGCGTGCTGCCGACCATCAGCGTGGCGGTGAAAACGCCGCCCGCGGCCGTGGAGGCGGAAGCCTGCGCACGGCCGCCGTAGAAGGTCACCGACAGGGTGTCGCCGGCCTTGACCGAGGTCTGCAGGTCCCTGCGCAGGGAGCCCGTGTTGCCGTTGATCAGGGTATACCAGAAGCCGCCCCCCGCAGGCGTGGCGGTGAAGTGGGCGTTGGCGGCCGGGGCCAGATTGTTCTGCTGGTACTCGCTGTTGACCGCAGGGGTCCAGGCGGCATCCAGATGCGCCCAGCCATCGGCGCCGGATAGGGCGCCGGGGGTCTCGAAGCTGCCGTTCGCCACAGCGATGCCGGAACCGGAAAAGGTGAACGACGAGGTGTAGCTGCGGGCCACTCCAGTTGCCGGATCCGTGGCGGTCAGCACCCAGTAGTAGGCGCCCGGCGGCAGGGAGGTCGGCAGCCCGGCGGAGTTGCCGGTGGTGCCGCCCTGCGGGGTCAGGCGGGCCAGATTTCCATGCGGCTGGTTGAAATCGTAACGGGCGGCCGTGCCGAACCAGACCTCATAGGTCTGACCGGCGGGCGCGGCGCTGGACGACCAGGAAAGCTGCGTCCAGGGGGCCCCTGCGGAGCCGGGAGCCCCTGCTGAGGCCGACAGCGTGGCCCCATTGGCCGGGGAGACGACCAGCGCCGCCGGGTTCTGCTTCGCCAGCAGCACCCAGTCGTCATTGGTCGGGCGCACGGGAATGGACCACTCCCCGCTCGCGCCGGGGGAGATGCCACCCAGCGCGGCGTAGGTGCCGGTCCGCGGGTCATACCAGAAGGCGTCATAGGCCGTGCCCGCCGCCATGCCCCGCAGGGTGCCGGTGCCCGTTCCCGTTCCGAAGAAGTACGCCACGTAAGTACTATTTCCATCGGAAGACACCAGCGAGTGATCCGGATCCGCCGAGGACGACCAGGCGGCGTCGTTGTAGCGGGGGATCAGCTTCCACCAGCTCTGCGCCGTGTAGAAGGCCTTCAGGTAGGTCATCTGATCGCCGGTCGGCAGATTCGCCCCGGCATACCACTGCAGGTAGCCCGCCGGCATGAAGTAGTCGGTGCCGTAGTCGCCTTTCTGATACAGGTCGCTCCAGGTGCCGTTCGCGCCGTAGCCGTAGCCATACAGGCCGGTCTGAAAGGCGCGGTAGCCGGAGCTGCGGGCGCCCTTGTTGTCGGTCCAGAAGGTGTCGTAGGGGGACTCGTAGAGCACCAGCGGCTTGGTCGGCGTGTTGTAGTAGAACTCCTGGGCGGATGACACCCAGCGATTGGCCGGCGTGTCGTACTGGATCTGCATCGGCCACCACTTGTGATAGGGCTTCGGGCCGAACCAGGAGTCGGAGGGGTGGTTCATCCCGTTGCTGATCGACTGCATGTGCGCGCCCAGCGGCTGACCGTAAGCATCGTTGTCCGAGACCGCCTTGGCCGCGGCGAACCACAGACCGATGGTGGCGGCATCGTACGCGCCATACACGTTCGGATCGACCTCCTGGGCGACCGTCCAGAAGACCGGATAGGCGGCAAAGCGCGCCGCCCAGTAGCGTCCCAGGCGGGTCATGTAGGCCGGGGTGTAGATAGCGTTCACCCCCGGCTCCCCCACCCAGGTGACCTCGGAATTCGCATGCACCAGGCCGCTGTCCGCCAGGTAGGCGAACTTGCGATCCAGGTTCGCGAAACCGGGCAGGTCCGCCTCCGTCAGGCCGTCACGGAGGTCGGCGTGTTTTTCTTCCGATGGGTCGTCGTGCGCGCCCGCGCCGAGCGGGATATGGATCGCCTCCGACTGGTAGTCGGTGAAGCCCTGCTCCACCCGCTTGTCGACGGTGTATTTGAACTCCGAAGCCACCCCGGGGATGTTCGAAGTACTAAAACGCTCGTGGCTGTAAATCCAGTGCGTGTCCCCGAGGTAAAAGAACGGCGTGCCGTCGTCGTAGGTGAAGTAATGGCCATCCGCGGAGGTCTTCACAAAGCCGTGCTGGAAAATCGGCAGCGTGCCGGTGTAGGCATCGCACTGAACCGTCCGGCTGATCCCCTGCAGGCCGGTGTTCGACGGGTCCGTGCAGGTGGTGGTCATGCTCCACTCGCCCACCGCGGTCGGGGCAAAGCGGACCCGCCAGGTGGTGCCGCCGTCCCAGAATGCCGGCCGCACGATGGTCCGGCCGCCGGGTCCGGTGAAGGTCGCGGTGACGTCGACATTCTGGAACGGGTCCGCATACGTGACCGCGCTGGTCAGCGGGATCTCCGCCACGCGCCAGGTCTGGGTGGTGAAGTCCGCCGCCAGCACGCCCGCCGTCAGGCACGCGGTCGCGGCCAGACCAGCCGTCCATGATTTCCATCCTCTACGGTGATTCATTTTCGATGGGTAAAAAAGTCGATTCAAGATTAACCAGATCCGTGCGCTCAGCGGCCGCCGCTGCTGCGACGGCGAGGGCGAGAGCCATGCACGATGACTCCGGCACCGGCGTGGCGACGAAGGAGACATGGTCGATCCCGGGCGAACCCTGGTTCCGCCAGAAGCCGATCCGCAGCGCGGTGCCGGCCGGGACATTGGCCGCGGTGATGCTGTAGGTCCCGGGCGTGGTGATCTTTGGCAGGAAGCCGAGATCGCTGGCGTAGGTGGTGTTCGGCCAGATGGCCGCGCCGACCTCGATCGGGTTGCCATTCCACGGCTGCAGGATGACGAAGGTCAGCGTGACCGTCGACAGGGTGTCGAGCGTGCCGAGGTCCTGATAAAGCGGATTGAAGCCGCCGGTGACATCCGCGAGCTGCTCCAGATTGCCGACCGTGGAGGCGCCGTCGGTGCCGACCGTGTAGTTGTTGGCGGCGCCATTCCAGCCGGCCGGCACACCGCTGTACCAGGGCAGGCCGCCACCGAGTCCGGCGGTGTTTTCAAAGTCGCCATTGACCAGAGTGACGGCCGCGGAAGCGTGGCCGGAGAGGCAGGCCAGGGCAACGAGCGCGCCCGCAAGGGAGGGGATCAAGCGTGGAGTTTTCATGGGATAGGCGAGGACCTGGTGGAGTGACTTTCTTTGAATATCGCGCGGCCGGGATCCGCGGTGAGAAAGTCATCGGGACCTCATTTCAACGCAAAGCCTAGCGGATCGGCGGGCCGGGATGCCATGAAGTGTGAGCCTATTTCCAGCACTCCACTGCCAGATTGACGACCGTTTGGCGGGGACCAATCCGGCGGATTCGGAGAGCCGCTCGCAGCCTCGGCAATCGCTCCAGCCAGACCAATGGGCCTGCGGGGGCCTGTATACAAAGGGGATTTCAGAAGAAATGCCGCAAGTCCTCCTGGGAGGCTGCGGAAGAGCGGTCTTGCTTCAGCCGCCCCGATCCGGTAGCAGGGAAGGCGTCGTTTTCCTGCCAACATTTCGCCGATGCCACGCACCACCCGATTCGAACGTGAGTTGATTTTCCGCACGGCGGATTTCCAACTGGATGTGGCTACGTGGGAAAACCACCCGGACTATCCGATGATCACGAACGATTTTTGTGAAATCGCGATCGTACTGCGAGGGACAGCGACCAAGGTGGCCGGAAAGCCGGAGCGGGAATTTCCGCTGAAGGCGGGGGACGTCTTCGCCCTGCAGGGTGGCGTGCCGCACGGCTATCGCGACACCCGCGACCTGACGGTGGTGAACATCATCTATGACCGCGGACTGCTGGACTCCGTGAAATTCGACGTGGCGAACCTGCCGGGATACCGTGACCTCTTTCACCTGGAGCCGGGCGCGCCAGCGGAGCGGACCTATCAGATCATGCACCTGGAAATGGAGCAGCTGGAGCAGGTCCGGACACTGACCCAGGCGATCGAGAAGGAACTGCACCCGGGCCACTCGCGACGGCGGGCGGTGCGGTATCAGGACCGGCGTCAGACCGCGGTGTCGATGTCCGATGCGCCGCCCAGGGACCGCGGCTGCCAGTTCATGGCCATGGCGCAGTTCATGGTGCTGGTCGGCATGCTGTCGCGCTGGCGGTTTTTCAAGCCGACGCTGGTGTCCGAAAAGGTCATGAACATCGGCCGCGCGATCAGCCACATGGAGCGCAGCTACCACGCGCCCCTGGACCCCGTCTCCCTGGCGAAGATGTTGGGGATGTCCTACCGGAACTTCTATCGCACCTTTCAGACCGTCACCGAACAGACCCCGGCGGCCTATCTGCAACGGCTCCGGCTGACGAAGGCGGCGCACTTCCTGCAGACCACCGACCGCACCGTCACCGACATCGCCTTCCAATGCGGCTTCGACGACAGCAGTTATTTCGCGCGCTGCTTTCGCCAGCGCTTCGGCGTTTCGCCGCGCAGGTTTAAGCCGATGCCCGGCTAGGCGATCAGATCCCGGACCACGTGGCCATGGACATCGGTCAGGCGGTAGCGGCGGCCCTGGTGCAGCTTGGTCAGGGCGGTGTGGTCGATCCCCATCAGATCCAGGATGGTCGCCTGGAGGTCATGGACATGCACCGCGCCGGGGGTGAAGATGTGCTTGTCGGCGGTGAGGGGATTTCCGGCCGCGTCGGCGATGTTGTAGCCGTAGGCGTCGGTGAAGCCATAGGAGGTCCCTGGCTTCACGCCGCCGCCGGCCATCCAGATCGAAAAGCAGCGCGAGTGGTGGTCGCGGCCGTAGTTGTCCTGGGTCAGCTTGCCCTGGGAATAGGAGGTGCGGCCGAATTCGCCACCCCAGATGACCAAGGTGTCCTCCAGCAGGCCGCGCTGCTCCAGGTCCCGGATCAGCGCCGCGGAGGCCTGGTCGGTTTCCTGGCACTGCCCGGTAATGCCTTTCGGCAGGTTGTCGTGCTGGTCCCAGCCCTGGTGGTAGAGCTGGATGAAGCGGACACCGCGTTCGGCGAGACGGCGGGCGAGCAGGCAGTTCGCGGCGAAGGTGCCGGGCTTGCGACTATCCGCGCCGTACATCTCGAAGGTCGCATCCTTTTCCGTCGAGAGGTCCGTCACCTCCGGCACGCTGGCCTGCATGCGGAAGGACATCTCATACTGGGCGATGCGCGACTCGATCTCCGGGTCGAGCTCCTGCTCGAACTGCGCGCGGTTCAGATCGGAGAGCTTGTCGAGCATCGCGCGGCGGCCGGAGCGGCAAATGCCGTCGGGGTTCGAGAGGTAGAGGACCGGATCCTTGCCCGAGCGGAACTGGACGCCCTGGTACTTCGAGTCGAGAAAGCCATTTCCCCACAAGCGCGCATAGAGCGGCTGATCCCCCTGCCCTGCCGAAACCAGAACGATGAAGGCGGGCAGGTTCTCATTGTCGGAGCCGAGGCCGTAGGCGAGCCACGAGCCCATGGAAGGACGCCCGGCGATCTGCGAGCCGGTCTGGAAAAAGGTGATCGCCGGGTCGTGATTGATCGCGTCCGTGAACATCGATTTCACGAAGCAGAGCTTGTCGGCGATCGCGGCCGTGTGCGGCAGCAGCTCGGAAAGCCAGGCGCCGGACTGGCCGTGCTGCGCGAACTTGAACTGCGAGCCCGCGAGGGGGATCGACGCCTGCTGGGCGGACATGCCGGTGAGGCGCTGGGTACCGCGGACGAAGTCAGGCAGCGGCTGGCCGTTCTTTTCGACCAGCAGCGGCTTGTAATCGAAGAGGTCCTGCTGGGCCGGGCCGCCGGACTGGAACAGGTAGATGATCCGCTTGGCCTTTGGCGCGAAAGCCGGGGGCTCGGAGGCGGCCAGCAGCTGATTGCCGAACATGGAAGCAAGCGCCGCCCCCCCGATCCCGGCGGCGCCGGACTTGAAGAAGTGGCGGCGGGTCAGGCCGACGTAGCGGTCGAGAGGGGTGGTCAGCGGTTCCATAGGGAAACGTCGAGGTTGAGGATGGTCTGGCAGACGACCGTGAGGGCCGCCATTTCCGGGGGATCGAGATCCTTGCCGATCGGGTTGCTGCCCATGGCGAGGAACTTGCGCGCCTCGTCAGGGGTCTTGCGGAATTCTTCGAACTGCTCCGTGAAGAGCTGGGAAAGGAGCGCGTTTTCCTGGGCCGTTGGCGGGCGGGAGGCACAAGCCTGGAAGGCGCTGGCGATGCGCTGCTCCGCCGGGACAAGGTGGATTTTCGCGGCCAGGGCGCGGGCGGCCTCGATCACCTGGACGTCGTTCAGCATCACGAGGGCCTGAAGCGGGGTATTGGTA
>JAQGPE010000176.1 GCA_028293225.1 Akkermansiaceae bacterium
GACTTGTAGTTCGGCGTCGGGTTGTTCTGCGACGGGGCCTCGCCGATCCAGAAGACCGTGGCGGTGATGTTCTGCCGCCAGGGGTAAAGGATGCCGGCGCCAGGCTGGACCGGCCGGACCGGGGCGGTCGGGCGATTGGAAGTGGGGATGACGACCCGCGGCAGGTTGGCGGCGCTGCTGGATGCCGCGGCGGGGGCGGACGGAGTGACCGCGGCGGTCGTGCTCCGGGAAGCGCTGGTATTGCTGGCGACCGCGGTGCTCTTGGTGGCAGGAGCTTTGGCGGACGCGGCAGGCGCGTTGGCCGACGGCAGCGGCGGGACCTTGCCGGACGACTTGGGCGCCTGCAGGTCGGCGTGAGCCACCGTCCCGGCTGCCGCGAAGAGCCACGCTCCGGCCGCGCCGCACCGGATCAGGGCGGCGTTGAGACGGGGGTTGGGACTCCTTTTCGACATGGCGGGGGGACAATTCAGAAACGCCGGAGAAGCGTATCTCTTAGAAATCGCTCATCCAGGCCGGGGTAGTCTAGCGTATAGTGCAAGCCCCTCGATTCGCGGCGCCGGATCGCGCAGTCCACGACCAGCGAAGCGACAGCCACTAAATTACGCAGTTCCAGAATGTCAGCCGTGACGCGGTGTCCCCAGTAGAACTCGCGGACCTCCTTTTTCAGGTTGCGCAGACGGGTCGCGGCGCGGCGCAGGCGGTTGTCGGTGCGGACGATCGAAACGTAGTCCCACATCAGGCGGCGCAGCTCATCCCAGTTGTGGTAAATGACCACCAACTCGTCCGGGGCGGTCACGTCGCCATGGTGCCAGTCCGGGATGTCCGGGGCATGGTCGGTGTGCCTTTCCGGCCCGTAGTGGTGCAGGATGGTGTCGAGCGCGCGCCGGGCCATGACATTGCCCTCCAGCAGGGAATTCGAGGCCAGCCGGTTGGCGCCGTGCAGACCGGTGCAGGCGACCTCGCCAACGGCGAACAGTCCGCGGATGCTGGTGCGCCCATGCATATCGGTAACAACGCCGCCGCACTGGTAATGTGCCGCCGGAACCACGGGAATCGGCTGTTTTTCGCAGTCCAGGCCGTAGCTGAGCAGCTTTTCGTAGATGAAAGGGAAGCGCTCCCGCATGAAGCCGGGCGGCTTATGGGTGACGTCCAGGTAGACGCAGGGCACGCCGGTGCGCTTGATTTCGCCGTCGATCGCGCGGGCCACGATGTCGCGCGGCGCGAGCGAGCCGCGCGGGTCGACCTTCTTGGTGAAATCCTCCCCACGCGCATTGATCAGGATGCCGCCCTCGCCGCGAACCGCCTCGCTGACCAGGAAGGAGCGGGCCTCCGCGCCGGTCGCGCCAGGATTGTAGAAGCAGGTCGGGTGAAACTGGATGAACTCCATGTTCGCCACGCTGGCCCCCGCGCGCCAGGCCATGGCCACGCCGTCGCCGGTCGCGGAGTCGGGATTGGTCGTGTAGAGGTAGACCTTGCCGCAGCCGCCGGTGGCCAGGATCACGCGGTCGGAGCGGAAGATGCTCACTTCACCGGTCGCCTTTTCCAGCACGTAGGCGCCCAGCACGCGGTCCTCCGTGACCACGCCAAGCTTGCCGGTGGTGATGAGATCGACGGTGAAATGGTCCTCCAGCAGGGTCAGGTTCGGCGTGTTCCGGGCGGTTTCCACCAGCGCCTCGGCGATCGCGAGGCCGGTGGTGTCGCGGGAGTGCAGGATGCGCCGTTTCGAGTGGCCGCCTTCTTTCCCTAGCTCGAAGCCCTCGCCGCTCCGGTCGAAATGAACGCCGTAGGAAAGCAGGTCATCGATGGTCGCCTCCCCTTCCTCCACGATCATGCGGACCACGTCCTCTTTGCAGAGCCCGGCGCCGGCATCCAGGGTGTCGGCCACGTGCAGCTCGACGTTGTCGCCCAGGTCGCGCAAGCCTTGCGGGATCACCGAGGCCACGCCGCCCTGGGCCCAGGCGGTGTTCGAATCGAGCGCCGCGCCTTTCGTCAGCACCACGACGGTGCCGTGTTGCGCCGCCCGGATCGCGAAGGAAAGTCCCGCGATGCCTGCGCCGATCACCAGGAAATCACACGTCATGGGGGCGGGAGAATGGCGGGCTGACCCGCAACGAAAAGGCTAAAAAATGACACCGGCCGCCAAGCGGTGAGCCTGGCGCGCTCAAGGCAGCAGCAGGATGTTGTCGATCAGCCGCACTTCGCCGTAAAAGGCCGCGGTGGCCAGGACCGCCGGTTTTTGGATCCGGGCGACGGGTTGCAGGGTTTCCGCATCCACCAGTTCCAGGTAGTCGACCTTCAGAAAAGGCGACTCTTCCAGATGCTTGCGGGCGGCGGCCAGGAAGGGCACGGCGGAGCGCTCGCCTAACGGGAGCAGCGAGCGGGCGCCCTCCAGCGCGCGGCGGATGCGCGGGGCATCGGCGCGGTGGTCCGGGGCCAGGCGGGCATTGCGGGACGACATCGCCAGGCCATCCGGCTCGCGGACCGTCGGATAGCCGACGATTTCCACCGGCACGTCGAGATCCCGGACCATGCGGCAGATGATCGCGAGCTGCTGGTAGTCCTTTTCCCCGAACACGGCGGCATCCGGCCGGAAGAGATTGAAGAGCTTCATGACCACCGTGCAGACCCCGTCGAAATGGCCGGGCCGGGTGGCGCCGCAGAGGTGGCGGGACAGCAGGTTCTCAATGATGGTGATGGAGCGGTCCGGGAAATACATCCGGTCCGCGGCGGGGGTGAAGACCAGATCGACCCCGGCGGCGCGGCATTTCTCCAGGTCCTGCTCCAGCGGCTGAGGATAGGCGGCCAGGTCGCCGGCGCGGTCAAACTGAATCGGGTTCACGAAAATGGACGCCGCCACCGTGCCCTGTGGGCCGGCGATTTCCCGGGCCCGGTGCATGAGATCCAGGTGGCCCTGGTGGAGCGCCCCCATGGTGGGCACCAGCACCAGCGGGCTGGGCAGGGCGGCGATCTCCCGGCGGAGTTCCTCAGGCGTGGCGGCGGTGCGCATGCGTGATCGTCCCGCAGGTTTCCTCTTCCCGCAAGAACGGGGAGAAGAATGGAGGTCAACCGTGAATGGACGCCAATGGACGCGAATAAAATCCTGATGGCGGTCGTGCGTGACGCGGCCTGCTCCTGGCGAGCGATGATCTGGAAATCATGGATTGGAGCATGACTTTAAAAGTAGCCTCCATTCGCGTCCATTCGCGGTTGATCCCCTTTCTCTCCCCGCCCTTTTTCCGGGTGACCAGCTAGACCCGGATGGGACGTTGACGATGCTGAAAAATCGGTTCAACCTGCGCGCCAATCCTACCGGGAATCACTCCACTCTCCAATGACCATCATCCGTCGAATCACCGCAGTAGCCCTGGCTCTCGTCCTCTCCGGGGTCGCGGCGGCGCAGGAAGTCAAGCTGAAGATCGCCACCGTCGATATGCAGCAGCT
>JAQGPE010000183.1 GCA_028293225.1 Akkermansiaceae bacterium
CATGGAGCCGGGCCGTTGGCCCTTTGGAGCCGTCCTCGCTCACCGGCCCCTTGGCGCGGCGGCCCATCCCGCCCCACGAAAAAGCGGAAGGGCGTTGCCACCCTTCCGCTTGCTTTGAATTGCTTCAGCTCAACCCAGCTCAGTTCACCTTGAAGTGAATCGTGCCACGGATCTTGCCGCCTTCCTTGCGGGTGTAGAAGTCGAGCTTGTCCCACTCGGCGGCTGCGGCCAGACCCTTGCGGATCGTCGGCAGCTGGGCGCGGAACTCGGTCAGCTCATCCGCGTTGGTGATGACCTTGTCGCCGTACTTGTCGACCAGGTCCACCCACTGGCTGCCGAACTTGCGGAGCGCCTTGAAGTTGAGCTCCAGCCACGCGCCCTTGCGATCGGTCTTGCCGGCCTCGGCCGTGGCGACCAGGTCCTGGGCCTGCAGCTTGGAGGTGGAGGTCACGAACCACTTGTCGCTGACGGTGACGGAGGGCATCAGGTCGTCGTTGAAGAAAGGCAGCGGGAAGAACCAGGTCACCACGCCGTTCTTTTCCGAACTGGTCGGCTGCGGCATCGGGATCTGGTTGCCGGACATCTCGCTGACGGTCTTCAGGATGTTGGTCGTGGCGCCGTTGATCTTGGTCCAGCCGTCGGACAGCTTGCTGCGGTCGGTGACGGGAGCGATCGAGGAAATGCGGATCGAGTGGCCTTCGTTCACCAGTTCCTGCGGGATGCCGGGGATCGGAGGCAGCTTGCCCTTCAGGTCGACGATGAACCCGGTCTCTTTGCCCAGGCCCGCGCCGGTGGTCTGCAGGCCGCCGAAGAGGCCGACGACGTCCGCGCGGAACTTCGTGTCGAAGAGGCCCAGGCCGCTCTTGAACTGGGCGAATTCCTCAGGCTCGGTGATGTCAAAGGAGGCGACCTTCGAAGTGAGGGCGTAGGCGGTTTCCACCAGGGCCTCGGCGGCTTCCGTGGAGCGCTTGTTGTATTCGTCCGTCACCACCCAGCTGCCGGTCAGCAGCGTGTCGTCGTCCGGAGTCACCGCGCCGATCTTGTGCGTGGCCTCGTAGTCGACCGCGCCCTGATCGGTGCCGCCGAAAAGTTCGAACTTCACGCCGTCTTCCAGCACCACCAGGCCGCCGACGGACGCCGGCTTGGCCAGGGCAAGGATCGCGCCTTCCTTTTCGCCCACCGTGTCGAGCATGGCCGCCAGGTCACGGGTGTCGCCGAAGCCTTCCACGCCGGCGATCCCGTCGCGGACGCCATCAGCGATCGGCTTCAGGCCCGGAGCGACGGCGCTCTTCGCCAGGCTCTGGTCGCCGTAGAAAAGGCTGACCACCTTCTTGCCCGCATAGCCGTCGACGAAGGAAATGTCCTCCTTGGCGGCCAGCGAATCTTCGATCTTGTCGGTCAGCGGCAGGGATTCCTGGCTGTCGCCGATGTAGACCATCACGTAGTTGTCGAGCGAGCCGACGGCCACCACGATGGTCTTCTTCTTGATCGCCTCGATGACCTTGGTGACGTCGGCCGGATCCATGGACTGCTCCATTTCAGCGCGGGACTGTTCGAGCGGCTCCGCGAAACCCGCGCCGGAGATGGTGTAGCCCTTGAAAGCCACGCCGCCCTTCGAGAAATCGAGCGGAGTCACCGCTTCGCCGATGAACTGGGGCAGGCTGGCGAGGCCGCCGGTGATCTGCTGGAGAGCCAGATCGGCGGATTCCTTGTCCACGGCCTTCACGCCGGTGAGCAGCGGAGGAAATTGCAGGCTGTCGAGCAGGGCGGAATCCTTCAGCAGATCGCGGATCGCGTCCTGCCACACGGCGCCGCCGCTGAGGCTGGAAGTGATGGCGGCTTCATCCAGCTTGCCGGACGCGGCGGACTTGGCAAAGCCGTTGGCCAGCACGCGGAACTGGAGGTAGGTGCTCTTCTGGTTGACCTTCACCAGGTTCGTCACCTGGGTGGCGGTGCCCTTGCCGGTGGCGATGAAGAACTCCTGGCCGAGGAACTTGGAAGCCTCCGTGGCGCCGTCCTGGAGCGAGTCCTCCGGGTCTTCGCCGCCCTGCTCCTTGGCAGTCTCGCGGATGAAGCCCCAGGTCTTCAGGGAGCGCAGGCGGCTGACGATTTCCTTGCCGTCGAGGACGGAGAAGAAGCTCTCCGAGTCCTTCGAGATGTGGCCGATGACTCCCAGGAACGCCGCGCGCTCGCCGGGGGTCAGGCCCTTCACCACGGGCGCAGGGGTTTCGCCGGTGACCTTTTCGACCACGGTAGCGACTTTCTCTTCGGTGGCCTTCTTGACCTCCTCGACTTTCTTCTCATTGCACGCGCTGAGAGCCAGAGCGGAGACAGGGAGAACCTTCCACCAGGAGCGAAATTGTTTCATGGTTGCGAAAACCCTACGGAAAACCACGGAGGCGGGGCAATTCTAATCCCTGCGGGTTTTTCCAGCTCTCTAACGGGGCGAGAGCGGCAGATGCTTTGCTGTTCCTGATTATCAGGATGGCCTTCACCCTTTGCCGGCTCTTTCCCGCCGGTCAGGCCTTGGGAGTGATAAGTCGATAGCGACCGTTGTGCTCATACTGCGACCAACCGCCACCGAGCGGGGTCTTCAGACGGATCTCAACCCGCTTCTGATCGGCGGAGATTGTGACGCGCCCTTGAAATTTCCGCAGCGAAAGATCCTGCTGCACCACCTCTGATCCAGGGATCTCAGTCCGGCCACGGGGAATTTCAAGCCACTCGCGGTGCTGACTGTAGCCGGTGAAAGCGCATGGTCCGAGGGTCGCCACGCACGTCTCGGTGAAATACAGCCGGTCCTTGGCCCCCTGACGCTCCCGGACCACCGTGGAGCCGGTGAATGTGCAGGACGCCGCCAGCAGACAGCCAGCTCCGGCGAAGCACGCTCGCAGTCCGGGCGGCAGGATGCGGTGCATTAGCATTTCAAAAAGGTGATCGATGAAAGGGCCGGGCGCGCTCTTTTCCGATCTGGAAGCGAAAGCGCGCCGGCCCTATCCCATGATTCATGCCTACTTCCCGGCCGAGTCGTAGTCGCCGATCGGGCGGGCCCAGATGTTGCGGAACTCGACGGGGTCGCCGTGGAACTGGAGCTGGATCGGGCCGGTTTCCGGGTGGGTCTCCGGATAGCTGGCCAGCTGGCGGTACTGGGTCGGCCCGATGAGCGCGCGGTGGTTCTGCACCACCACGCCGTTCTCGATGACGGTGGCGTAGGCGGGCGTCTTGACCTTGCCGCCTTCATAGATGGGCGGGGTGAAAAGGATCTCGTAGCTCTGCCACTCCCCCTGCGGGGCGGTGGCGTTCACCAGCGGCGGGGACTGGCCGTAGAGCGCGCCGGCGGTGCCGTCCGGGTAGGTCGGGTTGTTGTTGCTCTGGAGGATCTGCACTTCGTAGAGGCCCATCAGGAAGTCGCCGGTGTTGCCGCCGCCCTGGCCGCTGACCTTGCGGCCGGCGGGGATTTTCCACTCCACGTGGACCTGGACGGGGCCGAATTTTTCCTTCGAGGTCAGCATGCTGCCGCCCGAAGCGACCAGCGAGCCGTCCTTGACCGGCCAGACCGCGGGCTTGCCATCGGAGGTCCAGGCGTCGGTGGAGGTGCCGTCGAAAAGCACCTTCGCATCGGCCGGGGCCTTCACGCTCACCGCGCCGCCGGTCTGGACCACGGGAGGCTGCGGGCGGGTGCCGTCATGCACGCGCCAGGGGGTGCCGGGGATTTCCGGCGTGTCGGGCTTGATGCCGAAGCCTTCATTTCCCGAAGCCACGTTTCCGGCTGCGAGGCAGCCTGCCAGTAGGGTCCATGCCGTGATGCGCATAAGTTCACCTGCCAGAACGCACGCGACTCCGCAATCTTTCGCGAAATCGGCAGACATCGGGGTTGCGGGACGTCGCATCTTCGTGGAACGTTCCGCAGTCAGATCCGCCGCCATGGCTGCCCCTACCCTATCCGAGCCCGGTCGCAGCGACCGTTTCCCATTCGAACTCGTCCGGCCACAATTGGAGCGTGTCGAAGCTGCCATACGAGACCAGGTCCGGGCCTTTGACCCGGCGGTGGAACCGTATGTCAGCTACGTGTGCAACACGTCCGGCAAGCGGATCCGCCCGGCTCTTTCCATCCTGGTCGGCGGTGCGCTGGGCGGAGTGGACGAGGGTCACCTGAAGATCGGCGTGATCCTGGAGCTGATCCACATGGCCACGCTGGTGCACGACGACATCATCGACGGCGCCACCACCCGCCGGATGGTCCCCACGGCCAATGCGAAGTGGGGCTCCGGCCTTTCCGTGCTGCTGGGCGACGCGCTCTTTTCCCACGCCCTGGCCCTGGCCACCGACTTCGACGACATCGGGATCTGCCGCAAGGTCGGCCGGGCGTCCCGCGAGGTCTGCGAGGGTGAAATCATCCAGACCCAGCGCCGTTTCGACCTGACGCTGACCAAGGCCGACTACTTCCGGATCATCGAAATGAAGACCGGTGCGCTCTTCGCCGCCGCCACGGGCATCGCCGCCGCGCTCTCCGGGGCCGACGCCGCGACCGAGGCCAAGCTCTACGACTACGGGATGAAGCTGGGCACGGTCTACCAGATCTATGACGACTGCCTGGACCTGGTCGGCAGCGAGGACACCGTCGGCAAGACCCTCCGCACCGACTTGGCGAAGGGCAAGCTGACCCTGCCGATCCTGAATCTGCTGGAAAGCGCCAGCGAGCCGCAGCGGGCCAAGCTGAACAAGAAGATCATCGAGCAACAGGCGCTCGACCTGCCGGTGCTGGTCGGCATCGCGGAATACGAAGGGGCCATCGAGTCCGCCGTGGACACCGCGCAGTCGATGCTTTCCACCTGCCGCGACCATCTGCGCGGGCTGGAGGGGACGGAATACGTCTTCGCCCTGGAGCAGATCACCCGCTTCATGGGCGCGCTGCTGGAGAAGTGCCGGAAATAATAACCAGCGTTAAGAGGGTTAACCGCAAAGATTGCAAAGGTCTGAGGCCTGGGGTTGGGACTTCCCGGATCTGAGTTCGTGCCGTGGATCACTGATTAAACTGATTTCCTGATTAACTGATTGGAAGGCAATGGATACTGAATCTTGCCAAGCTCGGCTCCGCACCAAGACCCTCACATGTCCCTGTTCGGGGCCCAATCCCCGCCTTTAAAATCAGTTAATCAGAAAATCAGATCAATCAGTGATTTCAAGGCCCGCAGCACCTGACTCCTTCTTCAAAACTTTGCGGACTTCGCGTCTTTGCGGTTCAAACTTCTTTCGCCCCCCTCTCTAACCATGTCTCAGGAAGATCTGCCCATTCTCTATCTGAAGCCCGGCTGCCCGTGGTGCGAGGACGTCGTGGACTACCTCGCGAAGAAGAAGATCCCGGTGCGCAAGGTCATCGTCTCCGGCAACCGCGAGGCGATGCAGGAAATGAAGGACCTCTCCGGCCAGACGAAAGCCCCGACGATGGATTGGCACGGCGAGGTGCTGGCCGACTTCGGGGTCGATGAGCTGGTGCCGTTTCTGAAAAAGCGCGGAGTGATCCCGTAAGGAGTCCGCTGCCGGACCAGTGGCCCCCGACGCCTGTCGAAGGTGGC
>JAQGPE010000237.1 GCA_028293225.1 Akkermansiaceae bacterium
AGAAGCGCATCTTCGAGGCCATCGACAAGCTCAGCGCCGCCTCCAAAATCTTTCCGGATCACCCGGAACTGAAGACCCTGGAAGGCGCCTGCTATGTGGAATTCCGCGCCTTCGACAAGGCCAGGGCCTGCTTCGTGCGCGCCAATGAATTGGCCCCGGACCAGGCGGCGATCGTTTTCAACCTCGGCGAACTGGAATACGTCACCAAGGACTGGGCCAAGGCAGAAGTCACCCTTACCAAGGTTCTGGACCTGGTGAAGGACGACAAGAGCCAGTTCCAGCTGGCCCGCCTGGTGGAGTTCAAGATCCTGCTCTGCAAGCTGAAGCTCGACAAAGTCGATGAGGCCAAAAAGCTGGCCGACAAATACGACTTCATGGACGACTCTCCGTATCCCTACTATGCGGAGGCTGCCATCGCTTACCAGGAGAAGCGCGAGATCGATGCGGAAGGCGCACTGGCCCGTGCAGGCCGTATCTTCCAGAACCCGGCGGTGCTGTCCCCGTGGCAGGACACGCTGATTGAGTTCGGCTACATCAAAGGCTTCTTCGGCGGTGAGCAGGGCGAAAGCACCGGCGAGTAAGCCGGGGGCCGGAGAGTCACAGGGCCGGCAGGCTGCCGGCCAGTCCGCCGCTTAGCGTGACCTGCTCCAGCTTGACTCCGTAAATCTTTGCAATCTCCGGCGCGTCCGAGGCGTGATAGACGTCGCGGTAGTAGACCTCCCGGATGCCGTAGGCGCAAAGGGTCTGCATGCAGGCGGTGCAAGGCATGGTGGTGGTCGCCACCAGCTTGGCCTCGCCGCGGCGAAACAGGCTGCAAAGATTCACCTCCGCATGGAGCATGAATTTCTGCCGGGCGTCGCGATCGTCCCAAAAACCGGGTGGAGCATTGAAGCCGGGTGCGAGGCCGTTGTAAGCCGTGCCGATAACGCGGTTGTCCGCATCGAGGGCGGCAGCCCCGACTTTGCGGTAGGGATCTTCCGAGCGGAGGCTGGCCACATAGGCCAGGGCCATCGCGTATTCAGGGATCGAGAGACGGGACACGGCCCGACTCAACGTGGCGGCCCGCCGGGCGTCAACGCTTCGAACGCTTCGCCTCGGCCAAATTCAAAGCCTGCCGGATCAGACGGCGGGAATCGGCTCGGCCGGGATCCGGATCGTCGCCGGCGCTGGCAAGCATTTGCGTCAGCCGGGAGTCGTCGATCCCCTCGCCGCGCAGCCAGAGGCCGAAAGCGGCGACCAGACCGGCCTGGGTCATGCCGCCATCCTTCGTTTCCATGGCGGAAAAACGGCGGCTGCGGCCTTCGGAGTTCACCACCAGGTCGCCGACGTCGGCATCGGGCGAGGCAAGTTCAAGAAGGACCAGGGTCCGCTGACCGGGAGGCAGCACTGAGCTGCCTTTGCCGTCGCCATCCGTAGAGGCCAGGATGCGGAGCCCTTTCGCCGGGCGGCCAGGGCGGAAGGACCACGCGACCGACCGGGAGTCCTTCGACTCATTGGCGATCTGGACGCCGACCAGGCGGGCGCCCGCCATCCAGGGCGAATTCATGGTGATGCAGGCCACCCGGAGACCGGCGAAAACGACGGTCTCTTCCTGGGAAGGCAGCGGGAAGGCATTGGCCAGTTCCTCGATGCGGACTGCTTCCTTCGGCGGCAGCTGATTGCGATCGCGGATCCAACCCCGGACCCGATCGTAGCTGGCACGGCCAACCACGAGGGGCAGCGCCACCTCGGAGACCGGCTGGGAGGACGCGATGGAGGATTCGGAGGAGAGGTTCCAGCTCTCCGGCAGCGCCGCATGCTCAAGATCCTGGCTGAGCAGCCCGGTATCCGGAAGATTACTGCCAGGGAGATTGGCCGAGAAGTTAACGCGATCCAAATCAATGGCCGGGGCCGATTTTGCCGGTGAAACCGTAGGCGAATCCGTGGCTTCCGGGGAGATTTTCTGGCTGACCTTGGCCGTTGCCTCGCCGCCGCGCGGGCGGCTCGGAAGGCGTCCTTGAACAAACGCGATCGCCCCGAGCGCGATCATGGCAGCAGCCGTCAGCGCGGTGGACCAAGCGCCCTGCTTTTTCCGCGAAGGAGGTGCGAAAGTGAGGGTTACCACCGGAGGAAGCGGAGCACGGATCGAGTGATAAACCGTCTGGCGCTGGGCCGGGCGGAGTTCGACGGGGGCCAAATGGCCCGTTAGATAGGATCCCAGATTGCGGATCTCCTCGGCCGACTTCAGCAGCGCGGGATCCGCCGCAACAGAGGCTTCCACCTCGGCGGCTTCCTCTGGCGTGAGTTCGCCCAGCACCCAGGCACTCAGGCGCGGGTCGTCCTGTTCAAGATTCATTGGGAGGAATAGCGGGATTCGAGAATTTCCTCCGGGAGCATTTCCCGCAGGCGTTTCAGGCCGGTATGAATCAGGAAGCCGATATTGCCGCTGCCAAGGCCGGTGGCGGCGGCGATTTCCTGATAGCTGAGGCCATCCCGGAATTTCATCAGCAGGACGCCCCGCTGATTTTCCGACAGACGGTCAAGATAACGGTAGAGCTGGGCGGTTCTTTCGGATTGATCGAGCGATTGGTCCGGCGAGGCCAGTTCGGACTCCCGGTCCTCCAGCATGCCCTCGTCGAGCGCGGACATGCGCGAGTCCTTTCGCAGGACATCCAGCGCGCGGTTGCGACAGACGGTGAAAAGCCAGGTTTTCAGCCCGTCGCGGACCTTTGAGACATCCTGCTGGCAGAGGCGGATGAAAGTATCCTGGACGATGTCCCGGGCGCGTTCGACGTCGTGGACGAAGCCGAGAGCATAGCCGACGAGCGGCGATTCATACTCGCTGAGCGCCCGTTCGATGAATTGCTCCCGTGTTTCGACCATCTCCTCAGAAGTGTCCGGCGATGCGGCCGTTTCAGGAGAAACGTCCGGAATGGATTCTTCTTGGGGGATTCGTATCATCATCCGCGGGACTTCCCTCGCCTGGACAATGTGGCTCATCGGACGAAGAAGCTCAAATGTTCCAGTTCGAGAGCGAGATCGACGTTGTTCACCGTGACTTCTTCGGGAACCTCCAGAACGACCGGTGAGAAGTTCAGGACCCCCTGGATGCCTGCGGATACAAGGCGATTGGCGACCGCCTGGGCGAAGCCGGCGGGCACGCACAAAATGGCCAGTTTCACGTTTTCCGCGCGGACAAAATCCTCAAGTTCCGTGTCGGATTTCACAGGAATACCGATTCCGCGGCGGATGGCGGCCTCCGGGTCGGCATCGAAGGCGCAGACCACCTCGAAGCCCTCCTTCTGGAATCCCTGGTAGCGCAGCAGCGCCGAGCCGAGATTGCCGGCCCCCACCAGAACCACCGGCTGGAGGCGCTCGCGACCCAGCAGGTCGCGGATCATGGAGGAAAGAGTATCAACGGGATAGCCGAGCCCGCGGGTGCCGAACTGGCCGAAGTAGGCCAGATCCTTGCGAAGCTGCGCCGGCTTGACGCCCGCGGCCTTGGCCAATGCGGAAGAACTCACCGTTTCCTGGCCATTGTCCTTGAGACGCTGGAGGCAACGGTGGTAGATCGAAAGGCGGTAAATCGCCTTTTTCGGGATGTCGACCTTTTCCACGGGCCGCGGAGGAAAGTCGCTTCCGGGCCGTTGGTCAAGCTCAGCGAAGGGCTGAGTGAAAGACAGCGGAAACGATACAAAGATTTGAAACGCAAAGACGCGGAGTGCGCCAGGATCGGAAGGATCATGTCCGGCTCCCCAGGCTGCCTCCCGCTGGAGCAGGAGGCGGGGACCGGCGGGATATTTCACTGCTTCTGTTCGTTGGTC
>JAQGPE010000188.1 GCA_028293225.1 Akkermansiaceae bacterium
CTGGCCAACCAGGTGGCGGACAGGAAGCCGGGCGATCAGCTGCTTTTCACCACCACGACCATGAGCGACTTCTACCAGGAGCGCGACGGCCGCCGGGTGATCCCTTCGCTGCTGGACGATTCCGAGACGGAGACCGCCGAGCTGTCAGGCGCGAGCAAGCTGGGCCTGCGGCTGAAGACTCCGCTGCAGCATGAGCACCAGGCGCTGGGGAAATTCCGCGGCGAGGTGGCCAACCTGAGCCGCAATGTGATCGTGGAATCCGCCGACCCACAGGGGGTGCGCGGCCACACCGCCTACCATCACGGCTCGACCGGCTCGATCTCCTACGCCGAGTTCCGCCACCTGGGCAAGGAGGGCGTGCTGGGCCGCTACCCGATCCACTTCCACCTCTGCGGCGACACCATGCGCGGCAGCTCCGTGACCGGCGTCAGCGTCTGGGACAGCGCCAACCGCTGGATCACCCTGCATGGCACCAACTTCATCCTGGTGCGCGACTGCATCGGCTACCGCAGCACCGGCCACGGCTTCTTCTTCGAGGACGGCACCGAGGTCAACAACGTGCTCGATCACAATCTGGCGGTCCAGGCGCTGATGGGCAAGCCGCTGCCGAAGCAGATGCTGCCCTTCGACACCAACGACGGCGCGGGCTTCTGGTGGGCCAACTGCGGCAACAGCTTCACGCGCAATGTGGCGGTGGACTGCGGGAAATTCGGCTACCGTTTTCAGATGACGCGGACCCCGGATTTCTCCCCGGAGCTGAGCGTGCTGAATGCCAAGGGCGACCGGGAAAAGACCGATGTGCGGACCATTCCCTTCGTGCGCTTCGACGGCAATGAAGCCCATAGCCAGCGTCGCTTCGCCTTCAACCTCGGCGGCTTTCACGGCCAGAGCGAAACGGCCGACCTGGACCGCGATGGGCATGTGATCGATCGCGGCGCTTACCTCGGCGGCGACGTCCAGGGCATCGGGCCGGATTTCCAGCATCCTTTCGAGATCAAAAACTACCTGGTCTGGGGCTCGCACTGGGGCTTTCACACCGCCGCACCGAACGTCCGCATCCAGGGCTTCACCGCGCACGACGTGAACTACGTCTTCTGGCGTAGCAACCTGGCGGGAAACGACTACAACGGCCTGGACTGCACCGACATCCACGTCTCGACCTTTTTCAACGGCTGGGGCGCCAGCGCGGACCGCGAGGCCCAGTTGCGCTACGTCGAGCCGGTCGATGACACCCCGCCCGTAACCCTGATCACCGGCTGGCAATGGCTGAAGGATGAGCGGGTGAAGATCCGTGGCGTGGCGGTCGACGGTGGCAGCGTCCGGCAGGTCAAGGTAAACGGCGAGGAAGCCACCCTGATTCCCGGGCCGGTGAGCGACTGGAGCATCACCCTGCTGGCGAAGGACGGCCGCCTCGATTTCGAGGCCCAGGCATTCGACGAGGCGGGCAACGCGGAACTGAACCGTCAGCACCAGGTCATCACCCGCGGCAGCCGGCCTACCCAGCTGGCTCCCACGGCAACGTCTGCTCCGGAGCCCGCCATCGTCACGCTGAACCTCCCGGTCCCCACCGCAACCCTTCGCGAGGCGCTGATCGATCCGAAGAACCTGCCGTGGCCGCTGTGGGATGGCAGCGAATCCGCCGCCGACTACGCCAAACGCGTCCACCTGCCCGCAACCCGCACGCTCCAGCTTGGCGACACCCCTCTGGAACTGGTCCTGGTGCCCGCCGCCTCCTACGTCATGGGCAGTAGCTCCGGCAGCGACAGCGACGAGCAGCCGCCGCACCGCGTGGTCATTTCAAAGCCCTACTACCTCGGCAAATACGAGCTGACCCAGCGCCAATACGCGGCGGTGACCGGCAGCCATCCCAGCTACTTCCGCGGCCCGGACCGCCCGGTCGAGCAGGTCAGCTGGCTGGACACGCAGGCTTTCCTGAGCAAGGCCGGCCAGGGGCTGCGCCTGCCCACCGAGGCCGAGTGGGAGTTCGCCAGCCGCGCCGGAACCGGGGATTCACTGAAGCCGGACCAGCTCAGCAAGATCGCCTGGTGGGGTCACTCGGTCACGGAGTATGCCGGCAACGCGCCCGACGGCACCGGCGACGTCGGTGGCCGCGAACCCAACGCCTTCGGACTCCACGACATGCTCGGCAATGTCTACGAGTGGTGCGCCGACACCTACGCGCCGGACTATTACAGCAGCTCGCCCGTGCTCGATCCGCAGGGCTCCGCAGCGGCTGAGGAAAAGGTCCTGCGCGGCGGCTCCTGGGAAAGCAGCGCCGCCCACTGCCGCCCGGCCAACCGCAACGGCTTCAGCCAGCAGAGCCGCGGCTACCTGCTCGGCTTCCGCGTGGCCGCCCCGGTCCCGGACAAGTGATTCTCTCTAACAACACGCTCCCTCTCTCCCATGAAAACCTCCCACCGCCTCGGCCAGCTCGCACTCGCCCTCTCCGCCGTCACCCGTCTCCACGCCCAGGACAGCGAACCTCAAAAGCCGCAGACCCCCGCCGAAAAACTCGCCGAAATGGTGGTTCACGGCTCCCCTGCCGCCAGCCCTTACAGCCCGCCGCCGGCCACCTCGATCACCGGCCTGCCCGCCCCGGTCAAGGAGCTGCCCGTGACGGTGAACACGCTTTCCGCCCAGTTCATCGACGACACCTCGGCCCGGCGGTTGCGCGACCTGGTCGGCTACGTGCCCGGGGTCAATGCCTCCGATGACAGCGGCGCGACCGGCGACCTGCTCAACATCCGCGGCTTCGATTTCCTCTATCAGACCTACATCAACGGCATGCGCAACCGGACCGGCTTCAACAGCTCCCGGCGCTTCAACACCATCGACCGCATCGAGATCTTCAAGGGCCCGGGAGGGGTCGAGTTCGGCGCGGGCGATCCCGGCGGCTTCGTCAACCTGGTGACCAAGAAGCCCGAGTCCGTGCAGTCGACCACCGCGGGTTTCGAGGCCGGCAGCTACGACTCCATCCACGGCTTCATCGACTCCACCGGCCCGCTGACGAAACAGGGCGCACCGATCGGCAGCGATCCCAAGTCCGGCCTGCCCGCTCCGCAAAGCGACGACCCCGGCCTGTTCTACCGCCTGATCGCCTCCGGGGATTCCGCCAACTCCTTCCGCGACGCCTTCCACACCGACGGCTACGAAATCGCCCCGTCCCTGCTGTGGAAATACGCCCCCGGCAGCTCGGTGCTGGTCGAGTTCGACTACCAGTTCCGCGACCAGCCCTACGACCGCGGCACCCTCTACATGAAAGGCGCGGGCTTCAAAGACAACTTCGCCCCGATCAACACCAGCTTCCACGAGCCGGGCGACTACTACAACAATACGAACACGCGCACCTCGGTCTACTGGACCAACAAGCTCAACGACACCTTCACCCTGCGCGTCACCGGGGAAGTCGACACCAACCGCGGCCGCGGCGTCGGCGTGCGCAATCCCTACACCTTCCTGCTCTACGAAGACGGCACCAATACCTGGAACGGCTCGACCTCGGTGCTGCGGACCACCCAGAACCTCCAGCAGGACCTCTGGTCGGTCGGCCTGAAGCCGGAGCTGCTGATCCACTGCGACACCGGGGTGGTGAAAAACACCGGCCTGCTCGGCTTCAACTACGCGCACACTTCGACCAAGACCGCCACCCAGGACGGCTTCGACCTGCGCCCGATTTCCTTCCCGGTTCCGGTCTACGGCCAGCCCCACTCGCCGAACGACTCCATCCCGAGCATCCAGCGCAATTTCCGCTTCAGCGAGCAGCTCGACGAATACGGCCTCTACTACCAGCACAAGGCCGACTTCGGCTCACGCTTCCACCTGCTCGCCGGGGTGCGCTACGACTGGTATGACGACGACACCGCCTCCAGCCGCAATGTCCGCACCACTCCGGTCGCGCCGCTCTACAGCATCTCCGACGGCAATCTCAGCTACCGGCTCGGCGGCGTGGTCGACCTGACCAGGAACCTCTCGCTCTACGCCGGCTACAGTAATTCCTTCCAGCCGCAGTCCGGGATCCTGGCCGGCGGCGGCGCGCCCGATGCTCTGGAAGCGACCGCCTGGGAAGCAGGCATCAAGGGCAGCTTCCTCAACGACCGCCTCCAGACCACCTTGTCGGTCTACGACACCGAGCGGAAGAACCTGCTGGAGACCGACCCGCGCGACGAGGACTTCCTGATCCCGCTCGGCACCGTCGATGTCCGCGGCATCGAGTTCGAAGTCACCGGCAAGGTCAGCGACGATCTCGACGTCCAGGGCGGGTTCGCCTTCATGGACACGGAAATCAAGGACACCGAGGACGCCGCGACCCGAGGCAACAAGTTCTACAACGTGCCCGATTTCCAGGCCGGCCTGCGCCTGCGCTACGACACTGGCCGCTGGTTCGTGAAAGGCCTCAGCGTTGGAGCCGGAGCGGTCTACGTCGGCAGCCGCGAGGGGGATGCGATCAACAGCTTCGAGCTACCCTCCTACCTGCGCTTCGACACCGGGCTCTACTACCACTGGCGTAACTGGGACTTCAAGCTGACCTGCGAGAACCTGGGCGACACCCGCTACTTCCTGGCCAGCCAGGGCGAAAGCGACATCATCCAGCCCGGCTCGCCACGGCTGTTCACCCTCGGCGCGACGATGAAGTTCTGAGCCGGAAATCGAACCGCAAAGACGCAAAGTTCGCAAGTTTTGAGGAAGGTCGGTTGCTCTGCCGAGGACCTCCGGCAGCGATTCACCGGCTTGGCGTTCTTTGCGTTTCCATCCTCTTCCGCTAGAGATCGCATGGCGGTGACGTAGAGTTCCACCGCCATGCCTCTTTTCCTCCGGCTGCTTCCCGCCTGCCTGCTGCTCGCTACACCCGCGGACGGCGTGCCCTTCACCAGCCCGCGCCTGGAGGCCGTGACCTCGTGGGTTGGCAACACCTACGGCGGCGGCACGAAGTGGGTGCAGCAGGACATCCACGCTCTGACCGTGACGGCCGACGGCACCGTCTTCACCAACGTGCCCTGGGACGAGGCGGGCGGCAACGCGGGCGAATACCGCGACGGAGAGCTGGTCCGCCACGCCCTGCACACCCACGGCTGGGGCTACGAAGGCGGGGAGGCGGTGGCCTGCAACTCCCGCTACGTCTTCATCGCCGGAGAGGTCGCCAACGAAGGCGGCGGCCTGAAATCCCCGGACTCGTGGCCTCCGAAGGGCTGCCGCTGGATCGGTGTGTCTCGGCGGCTGCGGCAGGACCTTTCCCAGCCCGCCCCGTTCGATGGCGGCAAGGGCGGCCAGGGCGACACGCTGAAGTCGGCCTTCCTGGTGACCGGTGAAATGCCCGACACCTCCAAGGAGCACATTCCCGGCCTGTGCGCGGACGAGCAGCGCCTCTACGTCGCGGATCCGCTGGCGAACCGGATCCGCATCTACTCGACGGAGAGCATGCGAGAACTCAGCGCCTGGCCGGTCGAGCGCACCGGGCCGCTCGCCATCGACCCCCACGGCCTCATCTGGCTGCTCCAGCGCAAGACCGCCGACTCCCCTGCCCGCCTGCTGCGCTACGACGCCGATGGCAAACCTCAAGGCCAGCCGCTGACCCTCGATCCAGCCATCGTCCCCGCCGCCTTCTGCCTGGCTGGCGATGGGCGCGTTCTGATCGCCGATGACAGCCCGGCCCAGCAGGTGCGGATCTTTTCCGTGGCCGCAGAGGCCCTGAAGGAAGAAGGCCGCTTCGGTGAGCCCGGCGGGATTTTCAGCGGCACTCCGGGGGCATTCGGCGAGCGGAAATTCAACCACCTCTCGGCGCTCGGCTGCGACGCTCAGGACAATCTCTACGTCGCCCACGACGGCCAGAGCGGCGGCGGCGGCACGGTGCTGGAAAGC
>JAQGPE010000249.1 GCA_028293225.1 Akkermansiaceae bacterium
AGGAAGTGGCGACCAACCGGCTGGTGGTCGGGTGGGACGAAAGCGCCACGCCCGGTCTCTATGCCAGCCACTGCGTGATCGGCAGCGTTTCGACCATCGGGCCATCCTTCGACAAACCGCAGTGGATCGAGGCCCAGCCGCGTTACCGGGCCAAGGCTGAGCGGGCGGAGATCACGCCACGGGAGGATGGCAAGCTGGACCTGCGCTTCCAGACGCCGCAGCGGGCGATCGCCGCCGGGCAGATCTGCGCCTTTTACGACGGCGGCCGCCTGCTGGGCGGGGGCGTCTTTGAGACCGCCCGCTGAGGGCGGCGCTCACCCGCGCGGGGCGCGGGATGGGGAAAGGAAAAACCGCTGTGCCGTCCAAGGCGCTGTGAGCCACGTTCCGGTGTCTCAACAGGTGGGGCGTCCGTCCTTGTTAGGTCGTCCTGTAAAAGGCGAGACCGTATTTGGATCGGGTTGATGCCCCTGTTTTAATAGAGTGGTCCGGGCACATTGCCTTAACGAACGCACACAGCAGTCGAGGGAGAGACTACTGCTGCGACCGGGGCTGGCAACCCCTTTTCCCCTTTAGTGGCGGGGAAAATTTGCGCTTCCGGGAACATGCGGGGTTGACTCCGCGAAATCGTCCCGAACTTCTCCTTGCCGTCACAAACGTTCCTGCTAGCTTCCGCGCAATTGCTGGGAAAAGCCATGTCCGGTCACCTCGACCAACCTGTGCTTGTCCTCAACCGGTTTTGGCAGCCGGTGCAAACCTGTTCTGTCCGGCGGGCCTTGAAATTGCTATTTCTGGGACACGCGCAGGTGGTTCAGACTGAGGGCGAGGACCGATTCAGGACCCACGATCTGGGCTCCTGGGTAGATCATTCGACACGTGAAATCGTCGCCGACGTGATCCACACCGTCAGGGTCGCGCTGCGGGTCCCGAAAATCATCGTCCTGGCGATGTATGAAAAACTGCCGCGGATGGAGGTACGGTTTACCCGCCGGAACGTCTTCCTGCGCGACAAGTTCACCTGCCAGTACTGTGCGCGGATTTTCACTGAGAACGACCTGAATCTCGACCACGTGATGCCGCGGGACAAGGGCGGCAAGACCACCTGGGACAACATCGTGACCTCCTGCATCCGCTGCAACACGCGCAAGGCGAACAAGCTTGCGCACGAGTCGGGCATGAACCCGTTGCGCAAGCCGGTGGCGCCGCGCTGGCGGCCGATGTTCGGCATGCGGGAGAATGCCACCTCCGATGCCAGTTGGGGCTACTTTCTCGATCCCGATCCCGGGACGGTGAGGCTTTCGGCTTGATGAACCGCCAAGTGAGCCCGGTTTCGGCTTGGTCCTGAGCTTCGGGCCAGTGAAGCACAGATTTGCGGATTTTTGGATTAACGGATTAAAGGTAAAGTTTTGGTTCCTGGTGCTTCAGGTGGCGGCGATGCGGCGCTGGAGCCGTCGCGCGACGAGAAAGGCTGTCGGCGGCAGCAGCAGGGTCAGTCCGGTGAGGGGATCGCCCAGTAGTGACTGTGACGGGTGTCTCAGGGCGATGGCAAGGGGCATGGCAGCCACCCACTCGACCAGCGGAATCCCGGCGAGCAGCATCGAGACGCGCTGGCCGATGTTGCGCTTTTTCGCGAGAGTCAGCCACATCCAGTAGAGCAGGGGCACCATGCCGATGACGGCGGGGATCGGATACCAGAGGAGCCAGCGGCCGCCGATCAGGATCAGCGGCATAGCCAGCAGCAACCGGGCAAAGAAGCGTGCTCCGGCGGGTGGATCACCGATGCTTTCGTAGCGGGCGTTGAGCGTCAGACCCGCGATCCAGCCGAACAGGCCGAGCGCATGGATGCCGATGAAAATGGCCTGCGATAGCGGAGTGTCGGCGGCGGAAGCGCCGATGTTCTGAAGCGAAATCGTGGTGAGTTGCGGTCCCACAGGTTTCATTGCCAGAAAGCCCAGCACCGGCAGCAGAGCACGGCATAGGCCCATGGGGATCACCGGCCAGACCGCGACCTTGTGCCACTTGGTATAGATGAAAATCGCGATGACGATGACGACCGCGGTGGCGATGCACAGGGGGCCGCCAACGGCAGAGCACACGACCCCGAGACCGAGAAAGCGCAGGGCATTGAGCAGGTAGTTGAGCGGCGAGAAGAGCTTCTGCGGCAGAGCCCGCTCCGGGCGGTGCTTCTCATCCCATTCGCGGTCCTGCCAGTCATTCAGGAAGTTGCCGCCGAAGTAGAGCAGCACGCCGGAAACGGCCATCGCCAGCGCCTTGAGAAACAGACTGCGGCCGCCCTCCAGGTCCCAGACCAGGGCGCCGAGCGCCACGCCCATCCACACATTCGAGATCACGCTCGGCACGTTCGGAAGACGGGCCGTGGTGAGGAAGGCGTGCCATTTGCCGGTAGGGGCGGGAGGATTCATACGCGGTCGAGGACCCAGCGGTATTCACCTGCGATCTGTTCTTCGACCGGGCGCTGGAGTTGGGCGGGGAGAACGCCCCAGGTGTAGGTTTCGATTTCCCAGTGGGAGCAGAGGCCGGGCGTTTCCTTGGCGAAGGCCAGCGCATCGGCGGCATTCATGCGGGTGGAGCGCAGCGGCAGGGCCGGCAGGTCATCGAGAGGGATGTGGAAATGCACGCGCCACTCCTCCGCACCGGGGTCGCTCTGCAGCGAGGCGAGGCCATCGGGCAGGTCGGTGTAGCGGGCGATGCGGCCGTCGAGATGGCGAGCCAGCACCTGGTGCAGGTAGGTCGGCTCGTCAAAGGTCATCGCGGCCTTCACCGCTTCCTGTTCGGCCGGGTTCAGCGCCAGGGCGGCGGACAGGTGGATCTTCGAAATGCGCAGGCCGGCATCGGTCAGCGTTTTGAGCGAGGCAGCGGCCTCTTCATATTGCAGCGCGAAGTGGCAGGTGTCGTAGTTGATGCCCAGGCGGCGCAGCGCGCGCGCCGGATCGGCGGCTTCGGTCAGCAGGCGCCCGAAAAAGGCCAGCGTCTCCGGAGTGTTTTCGAAATGCCCGCGCGGCTCCGGCTCCAGGCCGAGGTGCAGGTCGCGGCCGGTCGTTTCCGAAAGATCATCGACGAAATCGGCCAGCTCCAGGAGGTGACGGCGGATCGGCGCTTCATCGGCGGCGAACTCTTGGAAGGAACCGGTCAGGGTCGAAACCGAGCCATCGATCCCTTCCGGCACCAACTCGGCAACGATCTGGAACAGCTGCTTGGTGTAGTCGAGGCGGGCGCGGTCGGTCCAGTCGGGGCGGAAGACATTCTGCTTCACCCGGGTGCCGTGGAAGTCGCCGTAGGGGAAACCATTGATCGTGAAAACGTAGGCGCGCTGGGAGTCAAGCCAGTCCTTGAAGCGTAGTAAATGATCACCCTGCACCAGTTCGGCGGCGGCTTTCGCGGACAGCCGCAGGCCAACGGCGAAATTCTCGGCCGCGGTGACGCGGGCGTTGGCAGCGACCAGGTCGCGGACCTTCATGGTGTGCGTCGAAATCGCGCGGAACGTGCTCTCCCAATCCTCGGCGGGATGGATGTTGGTGCAGTAGGCCAGGTGGCCGTGAGGAAAGCGCATGGCAAAATGGTGGAATGCGAAGCCTTGCCGGGCAAGGGGGATTCGGTGGGAAGCTACGCGGAAATGGGTCCCGTTCTTACAGTGCGCGCAGTAGCCCGAGCGCCTCGGCGAGCTTGTCCTGCGGCTCGATGGTGGTCAGCCGCGGGAAGCGCTTGCCCTCCAGCATGATGTAGTCGCCGTTGCGCTGCAGCATCAGGCGCTGGCCCTTGATCTCGATCGACGAGACGCCTTTGTTGGCTCCGCTCAGACGCAGGCGGGTGACATTGACCAGGTTCTCGGCCGGGGCGGGGAGGCGGCCGAAGCGGTCGGTCCAGCGGGCGGCCATCTGGTCCAAATCCTTCTCACTCATGGCCTCGGCCAGTTCGCGGTAGGCGGTGATCCGCAGCCGTGTGTCATTCAGCCAGGCGGCGGGCAGGTAGCAGGGGAGCAGCGGCCCATCGCCGGAGCCGCGGGCAAATTCGTTTTCCGAGAAGGCGGTGAAGTCGCTGCGGAAAGAACACTCAACCCGCTTCTCCGGGGTTTTGCCGCGCAGACGGTCGACCGATTGACGCAGCAGCTGGCAGTAGAGATCGAAGCCCACGGCCGCGATGTGTCCGCTTTGCTTGGTGCCGAGCAGGTTGCCCGCGCCGCGGATCTCCAGATCGCGCATGGCGATCTTGAAGCCGGAGCCGAGCGCGGTGTACTGCTTGATCGCGTGGATGCGTTTCCGGGCGTCGCCGGCGGTGATGAAATCCCGCGGCAGCAGCAGGATGGCGTAGGCCTTTTCCCCGGCCCGGCCGACTCGGCCCCGGAGCTGATAAAGGTCGGCGAGGCCGAAGCGGTCGGCGCGGTCGATCAGGATCGTGTTGGCGTTCGGGATGTCGATGCCGGTCTCGATGATGGTGGTGGAGAGCAGGATGTCCGCCT
>JAQGPE010000252.1 GCA_028293225.1 Akkermansiaceae bacterium
GCTCTGCTGCTTTTTCTTCGGACGGCCTTCGCGCTCGATCACTTCGAGACCGGCGTCAAGGGCGGCCGGGATGGCATCCCAGAAGAGCAGGAAGGCGATCTTGTCGAGGCCGATGTCGACGAACATGGCTTTCAGGCCGGGTTCGATGTTTTTGACACGGCCCTTGAAGACACCGCCGACGATGTTCTGTTCGCCTTCGCGTTCGATGGTATACTCTTCGAGAACACCGTTATCGAGCAGCGCGACGCGGCGTTCCAGCCGTTCGACATTGACGATCACGGTGTTGCCTTCCTTGGGATTGACTTTGCCGATTCCGAGGAAGCGTTTGATTCGTTGGATCATGATTGTTAGAGGAGGGTTAAAGGGAGTGGACCTGCCTGGTTAGCGGCGAGGTGGTTTGGATTTGGAACGGGGAACGACCGTGCCTTCGGCGTCCACTTCGGGGACGACGAGAGGGGCTGGCACGATCGGCTTGGCATCGTCGATGTCGGATGGCACGGCTCCGGCGTCCACGGCTTCGTCGCCGGTTTCGCCATCGTCCGAGATGTCCAGGGTACCGAGAATATCATCGGGGAGAGGGATTTCCTTGATCTCCTTGAGATTGCCGACCACCGGCTCAAGGGGGTGAACAGGGAGGATCTTGCCTTCGTCGCGGGCCTTCAGGCCGGTCACGATGATTTTGGCGATGGGAGCCGCCACCAGGCCGCCGGCCGCGCCATTGCGCACCAGCACGACCACCGCGTAGTGCGGATCGTTGTAGGGCGCGAAGCACATCGTCCAGGCGTTGTGGGACATTTCCTTTTCATGAGGCAGGGGCGGAGCCTGGGCGGTTCCGGTTTTTGCGCCGACCTCATAGTCCTTCATCTTCATGCGATAGGCGGTGCCGCCCTGTTCGTTGGCAGCCATCCACATGCCCTTGTGCATGGTGGCGATGTCGGCGGCCTTCACGCCTTCCTTCAGGAGATCAACCTTCAGGCGCGGCTTGTCTTCCACCAGCACCTTGCCGTCGGCGGCGACGATTTCCTTTACCAGCCGCGGCTCGTAGTAGCGGCCGCCATTGGCCACCGCGCTGAGCATCGCGCAGATCTGAAGGGGGGTGGCTTCGGCTTCGGCCTGCCCGATGGCGAGCAGCGCATTGTCGACGGGAGTGACCTTGCGGCCGAATCGTTCCGTCCAGGAGCGGTCGCCGATGACGATGCCGGCGCGTTCACCTGTGACCGGGATTCCCGTCTTCGCCCCGAAGCCCAGCATGTGGAAAGTGTCCACCATGCGCTTGTTCCCCACGCCGCCGGCCAGCTGCATGAAGAAGGGGTTGCAGGAAAACTTGATCCCCTTGGTCAAGGTCAGCGGTCCGTGGCTGCCGCCAGCAGGGTGGGGTGGGCGGGAAATCCAGCAGCGCACCGTCGCGCTGCCGAAGCTGACGCCGCCGGTGCAGGTGTAGGTACGGTCATCGAGGCCGGAAATTGAACCGGCGATCGCCGTGGGGATCTTGAAGGTTGAGCCGGGCTGCGCGGGCATCACGCAGACATCGAACAACGGCTTGTTCGTCAGTGGTTCGTTCTGGTAGTAGAAATCCCGTTTCTCCAGAGAGAGCCTTGGGATGAAATCGTTCGGATCGTAGTCCGGCACCGAGGCCATGGCCAGGATTTCGCCGGTGCGGACATCCATGACGACGGCGCCGGCGGTGCCCGCGTGGCGGAGGGCATTCGAGACCAGGTGCTGGACCCCGGCATCGATGGTGAGAGTCACCTTGGCCCCGGCTTCGGGGTCCTCCGTATCGAGATTGCCCGGCAGCACCTTGCCCTTCTCGTTGGTCATGCGGACGATCCTGCCTTCCTTGCCGCGCAACTGCTCGTCGAGAACGGCCTCGACCCCCTCCTTGCCCTTGGCGTCGCCCACATAGTGGTCGAACTCGAGCCGGGCTTTCTCCGGGATGTAGGCCTTGTCCCAGTCCTGCACATAGCCGAGGATATGGCAGCACAGGGAGCCATAGGGATACTCCCGCTGCGGCCGCACATTCAGCGAGACGCCAGGGAGTTCGACGCTGTGCTCGGCAAAACGGGCGAACTCCTCGTAGGTGAGGTCGGCGCGGTAGGAAAAGGGCACCAGCCCGTGATGCGTCACGTAGTGGGCCCGCAGCTGACTGGCCCGGTAGTTCACGGTCAGGCCCAGCTTGTCGAGAGCGGGAATGATGCGCTGGTTGACGATCTTGACGATGTCCGTTTCCTCGGTCTCCCGGGGCATGCCATCCTCTTTCGCAATGGCATTGCGGCGGGGGCTCTTCTCCTTCTGCTCCAGGTAGGCCTTGCGGATCTCCTCAAGATTGAAGGTGACCTCATAATTTGCCTTGTTCCGAGCCAGCTCAAGGCCGTTGCGGTCGACAATCGCGCCCCGGACGCCGGGGACGCGGACGCGCACCTCCTTTGAGCCGGGCAGCTGCTCCTTGTAGAAATCCTGTTTGTCGATCTGGAATTCGTGGAGGCGGGTCAGCAAAGTCCCGCAGCCGAAGAGCACGAGGATCGTCAGGATGTAGATTCGAATCCGGTAATGGGGTTCCATCGAAAGAAGGTCAGGGGTGAAGGCGTTTTCTTTCGACCTTCCGCTCCTTCTTCAACCCGTCGAACAAGATGCGGTATCCACAGGCGTCCGCGAGCTTGAACAGCAACCAGAAAACGAGCGGGGAAAACAGCATGGTCAGAACCGAGGTGAACCAGATCTGGAGGAAGGTCGCGCGGTTGAAATAAAATCCTCCGCGAATGAAGTTGATCAAAAGATACTCTGAGAGTTGATAGACGAAAATCGAAATCCCGACCAGGAAAGTCGAGAACTGCCACTTGCCCTGGCGAAACAGCGGCTGGATGCCCTGCATGAGGTAGCCGATGACTCCATAGAGGACGATGGAGTAGCCGAAATGCATCATTTCAACCGGCTTGGCGTAGATCGACGGATCGCCGACGTGTCCGGTAAGGGCGTTCTGAGCATCCCAGAGGAAGCCGCAGAGATAGGCCATCATCAGCATCACCGGTGGTCCCACCGTGACTGAGCCACAGAGGAAAATCAGCGTGACCAGCAGCAGACGGGAATTGTACAGCCCCGTAAGCGTGGGGATGAACTGCTGGACGACCAGGGCGGCCAGCACAAGAAGAAGGAGACTGAGCGAATAGCGGATCACGGGTTCACTACGGCAGCGGGAGAACGAACACCGTGCTAAGATCCGTGAAATCGACAGCTGGCCGGACCAAAGCATCGGTATTAAGAGGCCCCGGTTGCAGGGACTCTACCGTACCCACGAGGAGATTCGCGG
>JAQGPE010000195.1 GCA_028293225.1 Akkermansiaceae bacterium
GCAGACTGGAGTATTTGATTGCTTTTGGGAAGTACGGATCATTAACTGTGCCTGAAATTCTCAGCTTGTTCATAATGCCATGGGTTTTAGTGTAAATAATGATCCTGAAGTTGTGCAAATCCGCATCGATGAGCGGGTTCTGGACCGCTCGATCTCCGCGAATTTCCGGCACTATGTGGCAGACGCTCTGGAAGGCATGAGCGGCCGCGTTTCGATCGACTGCAGCGAGGTCGATTTCATCGACAGCTCCGGCGTGGGCGCCCTGCTTCACGTCAACAACCTGCTGCCCGAAGACCGCCGCCCGGTGATCCTCACCGGCGTGTCTCCCTCGGTCCTCAGCGTCCTGGAACTGGTGCGCGTGCACCGTCTTTTCGAAATCGTGCCGAAGGCCTAATCATTCTTCGATCGAACATGTCCGGAAGCTATTTTGAGGGTTCGTTTCCGGAGTTGGCGGCCCGGCTCGACGGGCACTTCGACCGGATGCGCGCGGCCTGGTCCTCGGTGGCCGGCAAAGGCGCCGCCCTGGTTCTCGGCGGCGGCTACGGTCGCGGCGAAGGCGGCGTGCTGGAAAAGCCCGCCGGTCCGGAGCTCTTCAACGACCTGGACTACTTTCTCTTCACCGACACTCCGGACGACCCGGCCTTGGTGTCTTGGTCGCATGCCCGCGAGAAGGAGGAAACGGCAGCTCTCGGCGTGGATGTCGAAATCAAGCGCCTGCCCGCCCACCAGGTGGGGCAGGGGATGCAGACCATGATGTTCGCCGACCTGGTCGCCGGGCATGTGGCGGTGGCGGGCGACTGCCAATTCCTCGCCGATCTCGTCCCCTCGCTGGATTTCTCCAAGGTCGCGGTCGAGGAAGCCACCCGCCTGCTCTGGAACCGCGGCAGCGGCCTGTTCTTCTCCCGTGGCAAGCTGGTCTCCGATCTCACCTTTGTGGTGCGCAACCACGCCAAGCTGAAGCTCGCCCTCGGCGACGCCCTGCTCTGCCTCGGCGGTCACTACTCGCCCCGCTGCCGCGAGCGGGGCATGCGCTTCGCCGGTATCGAGCTTTCGACCGAACTGGAAAAGCTCCACGCCTGGCACGCTCAGGCCGTCGATTTCAAGTTCCGCCCGATCGTCCCCGCGCTCGACCGCGCCACGCTGGAGGAAGAGTCCCGCCAACTGGCCGCCGCCTGGCTGAAGGTCTTCCTCCACGTCGAGGCGCGCCGCCTTGGCATCCACAAACTCACGCTGACCCGCTACCTGTCGGTCACCCGGCTTTTCAGAAATGTCCCGGCCTGGAAAAATCCACTCCTCGCCGTGCGCGACCGCCTGAAACGCGGCGCCTACCTTCGCCCGGTCACCGACTACCCGCGCGGCGCCCTCATGCGTGCGCTGCCTTGCCTGTTAGGCATCGAGGACAAGTCCGTCGGTGACGCCGCCCGCTTCCTGCCGAAGCCCGGCGCCGGCGAGAACTGGCAGGACGTCTATGCCCGCTGGTGGCAGCACTACTCTTAAAGAAGCAGTGATGAAGAAAACCTGCCTGATCATCCTTCCCTATGTGCCCTGGCCCCTCCGCCGCGGCACCTATCAGCGCGTCTACCACCTCGCGGAGCAGGTCGCCTCGCGCTATGACACCGACCTTTTCTGCCTGTCCTCGGAGCAGGAGGATGCTGAACACACCAGCCGCTTCCAGGCCTTCTGCCGCGAGGTGAAATTCGAGCCCTTCCAGCATCCGGAGTGGGCCCCTTTCTTCACCGACCGCCTCTGGAATCCGACTCCCGTGACGGTCCGCCACTGGTGGTCCGACGCCGTCCGCGACTCGCTGAAAGCCTTCACCGCGGGCAAAAGCTACGACATCGTCTGGTTCTGCGACCTCGTCCTCTGGCCTTACATCCAGGAGCTCTTCCCCGCTCACCCGGCCCGCGTCATGGACCGCAGCCGCGTCGACGGGCTGTTCCAGACCGAGGTGATGCACACGCTGCGGCTCTCGATGTTCGAAAAGCTCAAGGCCAAGGAAAACCTCGCCAAGATCGCCAGGCTCGAACGCCACGTCTGGGACGAACTCGCCCTGACCATCGTCTGTGGGCCCGACGACAAGACATTTCTGTTAGAACGCGGTGGCCCCGGCGAACGCATCTTCGTCCTGGCCAATGGAGCGAACGTCTCCTTCTTCGATTCCACCACCTGGCCACCCGCGCCAACCGATTTCCCCAGCGCCCTCTTCTGCGGCGCGCTCGACTACACGCCGAACACCGACGGCCTGACCTGGTATTTCGAGACGATCCACGATCTCATCCTCGCCAAGTGCCCTGACTACCGCGTGATCCTGGTCGGCAAAAGCCCGACTCCCGAGATCCAGGCCTTCGCCAAGCGCCCCGGCGTGGAGTTCGCCGGCGAAGTCCCTGACGTCCGCCCTTACTATCAAAAGGCCTGGCTCCAGATCGTCCCGCTGCGCATCGGCGGTGGCACCCGCCTGAAAATCGCCGAAGGCCTCGCCATGGCAAATCCGGTGGTCTCCACCACGCTCGGCGCGCAGGGGCTCGACCTCGTCGCCAATGAGGACCTGCTGCTCGGCGATACCCCGGAGGAATTCGCCGCCGCGGTGCTGGCCTACCTCAATGACCCCGCCCTCCGCCGCGCCGACGGGGAACACGGACGTGGCACGATCCACGCTCACTACACCTGGGACGCTCTCGGCGAGAAACTCGGCGAACGTCTCGAGGCTCTCAATCTTCCCACCGCCCCATGATCGATGAACCGCCGATCGTCGTCCTGTTAGGCCTGCCCTTCCACGATCTCACGCTGGAGGAAACCCTCCGCGACTGCCGGGAAATGATGCACGGCCAGGACAATCGCTACCTCGTCACGGCCAACGTGGACTTCACCGCCCAGGCCAATGAGGACGCCGATTTGCGCAAGATCGTCTTCTTCGCCGACCGCGTGGTCTGCGACGGCATGCCGCTGGTCTGGCTTTCAAAAGTCTTCGGCCAGCCGCTGCGCGAACGCGTCGCGGGCTCCGACATGGTTCCGCGCCTTCTCGAAATCTGTGCGAAGGATCGCCTGCCGGTCTACTTCTTCGGCTCGGACATCAAGACCCTCGAACAGGCCGGTGAAATCGCCGCCCAGCGCTACCCCGGTCTCGTCGTCGCGGGTTGCGACGCCCCGCCGATGGGCGCCGTGGTCCAGTGGGACAACGAAGCGATCTGTGCCAAAATGGCTGCCAGCGGCGCGAAGCTGCTCCTCGTCTGCCTCGGCTGCCCGAAGCAGGAGCGCTGGATCTTCGCCCACCACCGGGACACCGGCATCCCGCTGAGCATCGGCGTCGGCGCCAGCCTCGATTTCATCACCGGCAAGCAGGTCCGCGCCCCGAAGTGGATGCAGAAAACCGGCCTGGAGTGGTTCTGGCGCATGGCCGGCGACCCGAAACGCCTCATCTCGCGCTACAGCCACGATCTCACTTTCCTCATCAAGGCCTCCCTCAACCAGGCCCGCCTTCGCTCGAAGCGCGAAAAGCTCGCCGAAGCCGCAGCCCAGCCGACCTGGGCCGGCGGTCCCCAGCCGGTCCGCAAGATCATGCGCCTGAAGTGGGAGGGCGATCTGGAAAAGGGCCGCTACGACGGCGCCCCGATCCCCACCCGCATCGACACCACCGTGCTGCTGGAGTGCTCCGCCATCACCTTCATGGACAGCGGCGGCCTCGGCCGTCTCGCCGCCATGGTCCGCGCCTGCCGCACCGCCGGTCAGGACCTCTTTGTCGTCGCGCCATCGGCCTTCATGAAGCACGCGCTCGCGTCCGCCCATATGGATTCGCTGGTGACCCTGGTGCCGGATGAAGACGCCGCCATGACGAAAATGGCCGCACCCGCCCCGGCGCGCGCCGTTCGCACGGACGCCGGCACGGTCCGGGTCGCTTTCAGCTATCCGCTCGATGCCCTGCATCTCGCCGATCTCATCGCCACCCTCGATCAGGCCGAGCCCACCGCGGCCAAGGCCCTGGTGGTCGATCTCGCCGCGGTCGATTTCATCGACAGCCGTGCCGTCGGCGCCCTGATCCGCGTTCACAAGCGCATGGTCGCAAAGGGCGGCGGACTCTACCTCGCCAATGGCCAGCCCGCCGTGCGCGAAATCATCACCCTCCTGCGACTCGACCAGATCCTGGCGGAATGGAAGGAGGCCGCGTGAAGGTCCTCCTCTCCGGTGGCATGATCCAGGGCGGCCGCTCCGGCGTCGGCCGCTACGTCATCTGCCTGGCCGAGGCGCTGGTCGCGGAGCAGCCGGACGTGGAGCTCCACGTCGCCGGGCTCGATGAAGACCGCGCCCTCTTCCCCTTCATTCCGGACGAACGCTGGCTGAGCATCCCACCCTCCTTCGCCCGCGGTCCGCTCAATCTCGCCTGGCACCAGATCTTCCTGCCGAAGCTCCTGACCCAGGGCGGCTTCGACGTGGTTCACATCCCCAGCTACCGCCGGATGCTGGCCTTTTCGCCGATCCCGCAGGTTGCCACCATCCACGACTGCGCGCCCTTTGTACTACGCGGCAAGTACGATGCCTTCCGGGGTTTCTTCGGCCGCGGCATGGTCCCGGCCATCGCCCGCCAGGTGCCGCGCATCATCGCCGTCAGCGAAACGACCCGCCAGGACATCATCCGCTTCATGCGCGTCCCCGGCGAACGCGTCGTTACGGTGCCGAACGGCATCGACCACGCGATGTTCAAGCCGCAGGACCCCACCGCCATCGCCGCTTTCCGCGAACGCAAGAAGCTCACCAAGCCCTTCCTTCTCTACGTCGCCCGCCTGGAGCACCCGGCCAAGAACCACGTCCGCCTCATCGAGGCCTTCGGTAAATTGGCTGCCGCCGGGAAATTCGATGGCGAACTCGTCCTCCCCGGCGCTTCCTGGCACGGCGCCGAAATCATCGGGGCCGCCGTCGCCGCCAGTCCCTACAAAGACCGCATCCGCCTGGAAGGCTACGTCGACAATCTCGACCTACCGCTCTGGTATGCCGCCGCCGAGGCTCTCGTTTTCCCGTCCCTCATGGAGGGCTTCGGCCTGCCGCTGTTAGAGGCCCAGGCCTGCGGCACCCGCATTGCTTCGGCCGATGCCACCAGCCTGCCGGAGGTCGCCGGCCCCGCCGGGATTCTTTTCAATGGCCTCGATGTCGACTCGATCGCTGCGGCGCTGGAGCAGATCGGCGCGATGTCTGCGACCGAGCGCGCGGATCGTGAGGAAGAGGGCAGAAAATGGGCGGCCCGCTTCACCTGGTCGGCCCACGCCGCGGCGGCGGTGAAGGAGTATCGCGCGGTGCGGAACTTGATTTAAGAACAGGACAACATGGCTGAGTGGAAAAAGCGTTTCTGGCAGAACACGGGCAGCAGCTACATCAGCATGGCACTCCGCCTCGGCATGGGCGTGTTCATGTTCCGGATGATGTTCCAGGGCTTCGATGGGGAGCACCTCGGCTTCTGGTACCTGCTCTGGTCGCTCTTCGGCTACGGCCTGCTGCTCGACTTCGGCTTCGGCTTCACCGCGCAAAAAGCCGTCGCGGAGAAATCGGCCACCGGTGATCTGCAGGGCCTCAATCGCCTGCTCGCGACCATCTTCTGGACCTTCGTCATGATCGCCATCGGCATCATGGTGGTCTTCGGCCTCCTCAGCGGACCCTTCATCCACTTCGTTCTGGAGAAAAAGGAGGCTCTGTCGGCGGTCGCGCACCGCGACTACACCCTGGCCTACCTGGTCTTCTTCGGCGGCATCGGCATCATGTTCCCGCTCGGCCTGTTCCCGGAAATCCTCCGCGGCCGCCAGCGCATCGACCTGGCGAACTGGGTCAATGTCGGCACCACCGTCATCAACTTCGCCGGCCTCTATACGGGCTTCAAGCTCGGCTGGAGCTTCCCCGTCATGATGGCCATCTCGGTCGTCACCAGCGTCCTGCCGAACATCGTCGCCATGTTCATGGCGTTTCGCGTCCTCCCCGGCCTCAGCCTGAAGCCCTCGTTCTTCGAGTGGCGCGCGGTCCGCTCGCAGATGAGCTTCTCGCTCGCCGCCTACATCATCGCCTTCAGCAATCTGCTGATGTCGAAGACCGACCAGCTCGTCCTCTCGATGACCATCGGCGCCTTCGCCATCGCGATCTATCAGGCCGGTTATAAAATGGGCGAAATGCTGGAGACCTTCGCGGTGCAGCTTCAGTCGGCCCTTTCTCCCGCCGCCGCCGATCTCGGCGCCCGCCGTGACCGCGCCGGCCTGGTCGAGCTCTACCAGCGCAGCTCCCGCCTGACCCTGCTGCTGATCACCCCGATGTATGCGCTCTCCGCCGCCTACCTCGATCCTTTGATCCGCCTGCTCACCGGCATGAAGGAGGTTACTTCCGAGACCTTCTGGGTCGGCCAGTTCCTGCTCCTCGCCATCTACAGCTCGCAGATCACCAACTCCTGCTCGAAGCGCATTCTCATGATGAGCGGCCACGAAAAG
>JAQGPE010000304.1 GCA_028293225.1 Akkermansiaceae bacterium
AACTCACCAGCAGCCCATCGCAGGAGTTCGTGGAGCGGGGAGGCTCCCTGAAGAAGGGCGAAGTTTTCAAAGCGGACACCCACCAGTTCGTGAAGGTCGCTCCGGAAATCATCAGAAAGAGCCAGAGCAAACCGCTGCCGCTGACGGTTTCGCGAGTCGAGATGGTAAGCTTCGGTGAACCCAACAGTGATCTTTGGGTATTCGTTGTTTCCTGCTCCGATTCGGAGATGAATCATTACTCGATCGTGTTCAATGGAAATGGAGAAGCATGGCCCTTGGGCAAGGTGCATGATCCCTTCAATGAGTCGCGGCGTCCGGTACCGGAAGCCGCTTCTCCCGGCGATGCTCCGCATGCGCCGCCGTATACTCGGCCCCAAACAACAAAATAAGGGAAGAGTAGTAGACCCACAGCAGCACCAGCATCATCGCTCCTGCGGCTCCATAGGTCGATGCGGTCCCCTCGCGCCCCAGGTAAGCTGCCAGCGCCGCCTTGCCGACCGTAAACAAAATCGCTGTGAGCAGTCCTCCACTCCACACGTCCTTCCAGCGGATCGACACGTCCGGTAAAATCCGGAAGATCGCCGCAAAGACCACTGTGAAGATCGCCAGGCTCAGAATCGGGTTCGCGATTTGCAGGAGGATCACCGATCCTGAAATATAGGTTCCCACGTAGTTAAAAGCCGCGGTGATCGCTGTGGATGCAATCAGCGAAGTTAGCATCAGCAGCCCCGTGCCCAGAACCATCGCAGTCGAGATGATCCGGACCTTCAGGAAATCCCAAACCCCGCCGTCATCCTTCCACGGCACCTCCCAGATCCGGTTCAGCGATTCCTTCAACTGATTGAAAACGCTTCCGGCGCTGATCAGCAACGTTGCAAATCCGACCACGGCCATCGTGCCATTCGCACCGCTTTTGCCCGCGCTGTTCACCATGTTCTCCACCAGTTCCGCCGCCTTGGCTCCCAGCGCTCCTGACAGCTGGCTTTGCACCGCACCCCGCGAGGCCTCTTCGCCAAACACAATCGCCGAGATCGAAATGGCAATGAGAATCAGCGGTGCCAGCGAGAAGGCGGCGTAGTAGGAAAGCGCTGCCGCCAAGCCGGTTGCATCATGCCGGAGCCAGCCGTTCACGGCCTTTTTCATCACGATCGCGTTCTCGCCGATTCCCGCCTTCAAACGCAGGCTGGCAACCGGCCCGGTCGCGTGACGGATGGATTCCAGCCAGCGGGTCTTCAGCGAAGCGCCCGCTCTGAGCGACTTGTTGGGAGAGAGGGACATCGGCCTTACCTCGCACGATGAATGCCGGGATCATGCACCCAGTCGCTCCAGGGCCGCCCGCAGATCCTGCGGACTGACCGGCTTGACCAGATGCTCGGTGAAGCCAGCCTCGGCCGATTTCTTGCGGTCTTCATCGCGACCCCAGCCGCTCAGCGCGACCAGCTTCGCCGCCGGGAACCGCTGGCTGATCCGGCGCGCCGCTTCAAAGCCGTCCATCCGCGGCATGCCCAGATCCATAAAGACCAGGTCGGGCTCGAACTTTTCGGCTGCATCGACGGCCTCCTGGCCGTCATAGGTCACCATGACGTCCATGCCCTCCATCTGGAAGAACATGCCGAGCACGTCCGCGGCGCTGCGTCCATCATCGGCAACCAGTACCTTGCGTGGCCGTGCAGCCGTCGCCGTGGCTGCCTGTTGTGTTTCCACAGCGGCCTCGGGTTCCTCCGGAAGAGCGGGCAGGCGGACCGCAAATTCGCTGCCGCGCATCGCGCCTTCACTGCGAACGGAGATGCTTCCCTCGTGCAGATCCACCAGGGATTTCACCAGCGTCAGGCCGATGCCCAGGCCATCGTTGCGGCCGTGGTCGTCCTGCTCGAACAGCTTGAAGATCCGGTCCTGATCGGCCGGGTCGATCCCATAGCCGTTGTCCTTCACCGCGATGTGGACGAAGTCCCCGTCGCGGCTGACATTCAGGGAGATCCGGCCCTCGGCCGGGGTGTATTTGGCGGCGTTCGAAAGCAGGTTGGAAATCACTTGGGCGATACGGTGCGGGTCGGCGTTGAGATGAACCGGAATCTCGGGCAGATTGACGGAAAACTGATGCTGGTACTGCAGAAGCAGTGGCTCGGACGCCTCCAGCGCGCTGCGCACGATGTCCTGTAACAGGACTTTGGATTTCTTCAGCACGATCTTGCCGGTGGTTACGCGGGACATGTCGAGCAGGTCGTCGATCAGGTGCACCATCTGGCCCACCTGGCGCTGCATCATTCCAGCGACCTCCCACACCTTTGCCCCATCTTCAGGACGCGCCAACATCACTTCCAGGCCGGTGAGGATGGGCGCCAGTGGATTCCGCAGCTCATGAGCCAGGGTGGCCAGGAACTGATCCTTCTTGCGGTCGGACTCCCGCAGGCTGTCCACCAGCCGGATCCGCGCATAGGCCCCGGTCACGTAGTGGGAGATGGTCTGCATGAACTCCAGGTCGCTGCCCGTGAAATCGTCGCGGCTGCGGCTGGCAAAGGAGAGCGTGCCGAGCAGCTCGCTGCCCGCCAGCAGGGGATAGCTGGCATAGGCGCGGATCCCCATGCTCTTCACCAGTTCCACCCGGGGGTCGCCGGAAGTCTGCACATCGCAGGCGATGATCGATTGTCTGAATTTCGCGACATTGCCGCAGACCGCCTGGCCAAAGGCGATGCGCTGCAGCCGGGGCAGGTGTTCCTCCTCGATTCCCCGGATCGATTTCAGCGCCAGCGACTGCTCGACCTCATCGATCATGAAGTTGAAATAAGCGTCGATGCGCAGGTGGTCGCGCAGCTTCAGGAAGATGCCCTGCAGCATCAGATCCGGATCGTCGACGCTCAGGATGATGCCGGCCGTCTCCCACAGGAGCCGCAACTGCTGGCGGCTCTCGTTGAGGCCCTTCATGGACCTCGCGTTCCGGACCATCGGCCAGACCCGCGCGACCACATCCTCCATCAGGGCCAGTTCATCCTGCTTCCAGTGGCGGGGCCGGTTTTCCGAAACGGCGATCACCACGGTGGTGTTTCCTTCGCCCTTGTAAGGCTGCACCGCGTAGGAAAGAACCTCCAGCTCCTGATAGATCTTCCGCTTCTCTTCGGTGAAGGGATGGGTCCTGACATCTCCGATCTGGAAATCGCCGCTGGAATACTCCTTCCACCACTCGGCTCCGCCGAAATCGAAGAGCCGGTAGGTTCCGGCAATGGAACCGGCTTCCGGCCGGAGGGCTTCCTGGTGGACGAGGATCCGGTCGGCGACTTCATCGCACTCGACGAAGTAGCACCGGTGGGACCCGACCTTTTCCCGCAGTGCGGCCGTGGTCAGCCGGATGATCTCAGCTTCGTCGGTGATAGCCGCCAGCTTCTTGGTCAGATCGCTCAGAAAGCTGGCCCGCTGCGCGCTTTCCATCTGGTCCGTGACATCGCGGGTCGTGCCGGAGACGGCTTCCACCTCTCCGTCGGCACCCAGGACCGGGCTGAAGATGTAGTCATACATTCGCCTGCCCGTCTCAGAATTGTGAAAGGGCACATCGCCCCGGATCGAAGCCTTGGTCACCACCACCTGTTCGATTTCCCTGTCGTGCATCGCCGCGTGCCACGGCTCGTAGCCCAATTCCAGGCAGGTCTTGCCGAGTGCTTCTTCCGCCGTCTTTCCCCACATGGCGAGCAGGGCTGGATTGGCATAAATGAAGCGGTGATCGAGATCGAAGACGTAGGCTAAATCCGGCGTGGCGGACAGCAGCGCTTCGTAGACGCGCATATGCCGCTTCGACTCCTCGGTCAGCAGATCGAACCTCTCCAAGGATGCCAGGCGCAGGACCGCGAGCCCGGCCAGGCCGGCGAGCACTTCGCAAACATGGGTTTCCCGTGCGGACGGCTCGCGCTGGTCCTTGAAGTAGATCGAAAGAACCCCCAGCGGATCGTCGCCTTCTCCGCTGTGAATCGGCATGGTCCAGCCGGAAACGATTCCGGGAGTCTCGGGGAGCGAAGCTTCCATCGTCCAGCCGGACGCGCCGCCCGGCTTCTCAAAACCGGTACGAAGTGACGGCTCGGCGCTTCCGGCAAGATGAGGAGCGGCGGCACTTTTCAACTCCTGCCTCAGCGGGTCGACCAGCAGAATCTCCGCGAAGGCTCCGGGACATTGCTCCTCGACTGAGAGCGCCACCGCCAGGAGTGCCTCTGAAAGCGGCGTGTGGCTGGCGATCTTCTCGAAAATATCCTTCTGCGCGGCCATCAGCACCTGGGCCTGGTGGCGTTCCGTGACATCGACACAACTCCCCACGTAGCCGATCAGCGTGCCAAGCGGGTCCTTCTGCGGGACCGCGTGGCCCAGCATCCAGGAAATTGTCCCGTCCGGCCGCAAAAAGCGGAACTCGGAGACGGACGCGCTGACGTTTGCCACCGAACTCCGCCACTCGGCCTTGACCCGTTCGACATCGTCCGGGTGGATCGATTTTTCCCAGCCGCTCCCCTTGGCCTCCTCCGCCGAAATCCCGGCGTGCCGGCACCAGGTCTCGTTCACAAACACGGTGTCGCCATTCGCTTCCGTCAGGAAGATTCCCACTGGAGCCGCCTCGGTCAGAGT
>JAQGPE010000204.1 GCA_028293225.1 Akkermansiaceae bacterium
CGCTCCAGGCCTTCCAGGCGGGCGATGCGCTCTTCGCTGATCGGGTTGATGTAGCGGGCCATGACGATCTCGACCAGGCCTTCACGGCTGCCGAAATGATAGTTCACGGCGGCGACATTGGCTCCGGCGCGGTTGGTGATGTCCCGCACGGAAACTTTCTCGAATCCGTCATCGGCGAACAGGTGCTCGGCGGCCTCGATCAGGCGCTGCTTGGTCGCCACTTTCGATTCACTTGGAATGGTTGCGGTGTTCATGGGTATAATCTGGTCCCCTATTTTTTGGTGTCAAACGTTTGCTTTAAAAATAGGGTCATTTAGTTCAACTTCCTACCTGTCAAAAAGTTGCGCGCTTGTGAAAATTTTCACAAGCTGCGTTTGCCCGTCGCCCTGTGATCTGCGATGCTTCCAGCATGGCAGCTGAGAATTTCCGCGTGCGCAGGGTTTTAATCATTGGCGGAGGTTTTGCAGGATTGGAATGTTCTCAACGTCTCTCCAATGACCCAAGGTTTAGTGTGACCCTCGTCGATAAGGCGAATCACCACGTTTTTCAGCCTTTATTGTATCAAGTGGCCACCGCGTCGCTGGCGGCGCCGGACATCGCGCGGTCGATCCGGCAGATTCTGGCGGACTCCTCCAACGTGACGGTGTTCATGGACGAAGTTACCGCGATCGACGTCGCGGGCAAGGCCGCGACCGGTAAATCCGGGCGGCGCTACGAATACGACTACCTGGTGGTCGCCGCTGGCGCGCGGACCTCTTTCTTTGGCCGAAGCGAGTGGGAGCAGCACACCATGGGGCTGAAAACCCTGATGGATGCGCAGAACATCCGCCGCACGGTGCTGGCAAACCTGGAATGGGCCGAACTGACCGACGACGAGGACGAGCGGCGCAAGCTCATGACGGTGGCGATCGTCGGCGGCGGGCCGACCGGCGTCGAACTGGCCGGGGCGTTCTCCGACCTGGTGCACCGCTCGCTGCGGACGAATTTCCGCCGGATCGACACCGCCAGGCTGCGGGTCGTGCTGGTGGAGGGCTCCAACCGGATCCTGGAAACTTTTGACACCGACCAGAGCGAATACGGGCTCCGGCGGCTGACCGAACTGGGCGTGGAAGTGGCGCTCAACACCCGGGTGGACGACGTCCGGGCCGGGGCGCTGCATTTCGCCGACGGCACGGTGCTGGAGGCTGCCGCGATCATCTGGGCGGCGGGGGTGGAGGCTCAGCCGATCACGACGCTGCTGGGCGTGCCGCTGGCCGACCGCGGCGGACGGATCGCGCCGCTGGCCGACCTTTCCGTTCCGGGGCACCCGGAGATCTTCGTGGCGGGCGACCTGGTGCGCATGAAGGACGTCGACGACAAGCCGGTGCCCGGCGTGGCTCCAGCGGCGACGCAAATGGGCAAGCACATCGCCAAGGTGCTGAAGGAGGAAGTCCGGCTGGAAGGCACCAAGTTCGCGGAGCGGAAGCTCGATCTGCGACCGCGGTTCCGCTACCTGGACAAGGGCGTGATGGCGATCATCGGCAAGAACCACGCGATCGTGAAGGCCGGGAACTACAAGCTGCACGGCTTCATCGCCTGGCTGGCGTGGCTGTTCATCCACATCGCCTTCCTGATCGGCTTCCGCAACCGGCTGGCGGTGCTGCTGGGCTGGGCGTCGTCCTACATCAGCAATGAGCCGGAGGCCCGGATCATTGCGAATCCGCCGGGCACCAAGGACCCTGCGAATTGAAACGCCGCGGCATTTTCACGAACGAAACGGGCGGGCTGCATCGTTATCCGATGCAGCCTTCTCCATGACTTCCAAGAATCTCACCGTCACTGCCGCCGCCGTCGTCGCTCTTTCCGCCGGGGCTTTCATGGCCGGGCGGATGTCCGCCAGCGGCGACAAGCACGACAGCACGGCCGATGGAACTTCCGCCGCGATGCCGGCGCGAGCTTCCTCGCGGAGCGGCGGGAATGGCGGCAGCGATGCGGTCTCGCCACGCGACAGCGCGGCGAAGGCGGCGCGCGAGCGCATGAAGCACGAGACGGCGCTGGCCGGCATGCAGCGCATCAACCTGATCAACGATCCGGTCGAGCGCGCCCAGGCCTGGCTGGATTTCGTCCACTCGCTGGACCCGGCCGAGTTCCAGTCAGCGGTCGCTTCTTTCCGCGATGAGGGCTTCACCCGCGACCACATGGGCGAATACTCCATTCTGCTGTCGGCCTGGGCGAAAACCGATCCGCTGTCGGCGCTGGACTACGCGCAGGCCAACACCGGCAATCCTTTCGCGCGGAACACCATTCTCAGCACCTGGGCCGCGGACGATCCGGACGGTGCGATCAACTGGGCCAAGCAGCACCACGAGGGCGACGGCGCCAATCCGTGGATGATCGGGGTGATCAAGGGCATCGCCTCCACCGACCCGACCCGCGCTTCGCAACTGCTCAACGAAATGCCCTACTCCGCCGAGCGCGGCGAGGCACTGGGCAGCCTGGTGCCCTACATGCTGACGCAGGGTGGCGACGCTGCCAAGGCCTGGGCGGCCACGATCAAGGACGACCGCCTGCGCGCCGGGGCGATCGGCCAGATCGCCGACAGCCTGGCCCGCCAGGACCCCGCCGCGACGGCCGCTTGGCTGGCGACCAACCGCAGCGATGCGGCCAACCAGGCGATGGACAACGTGCTGTCGACTTGGGTGGAAAAGGACAAGACCGCGGCCACCGCTTACTACGAAAGCATGCCTGCCGGCGATGCGCGGACCAATGCGCTGCGCGGGATCGCCAACACGCTGGCCCAGCAGGATCCGAAAGCGGCCGGCGAGTATCTCGACAGTCACAGCGCCGACGCGAACGACCGGACCTACCAGCAGTTCGTGTGGAATTCCTTCCAGGGCTCGCCGGAAACGGCGGTGCAGTACATCGCGAAGATCGGTGACGAAGGCAACCGCAACGGCACCTATGACCGGGTGCTGCGCGGCTGGCTGCGGAACGATTTCGACGCCGCCTCCAGCTACATTTCCACGGCGACCCTGCCGCAGGATGTGAAGGCGCGGATGACGAAGCAGATCCAGGACATGCAGCAGCGGAGACAGTGAGAGGGGGAAGAGGTTGAAGCGCAAAGACGCCAAGGTCGCCAAGTTTTGAGCACAAGGCGATCAACGGCTGCTCCTTGAGCTTCGGGCCAAGGGATCACAGATTGTCGGATTTCCGGATTTACGGATGGGATGAAAAGAGAGGTGGGACGGAGCCATGGATGTGGCACGACCGCCTCTATCATCTCCTTCTAAATCCGATCATCCGTAAATCCGACAATCTGTGATCCTCCGGCCCGAAGTGATCTGATTGCGGACACCCCCGGGCTCACCCTTTTGTCCTTTGGGCTTTCCGCGCGGTGGGATCGCCACTAACAGACAGCGTGCGTCACGTCGCCGCGATCATCGAAACCTCGACCCAGTACGGGCGCAATCTCATCCGTGGGATCGCGCGCTACGGGCGGCTGCACGACTGGCAACTGCACTTCGAGTACCGCGGCAAAACGGCGGCCGAGCCGGATTGGCTGGAGGATTTCAAGGGCGACGGGGTGATCACCACCAGCCCCGACCAAAGCCATTCGCGGGCGCTGCGCAAGAAGGGCATTCCGGTGATCGACCTCCTCAGCACGCTGAGTGAAGGACGCGGCGAGCACGCCTTCATCGACAGCGACCACCGGGCGGTGGGACGGATGGCGGCGGCTCACTTCATGGAGAAGGGACATCGCAATTTCGCATTCCTCGGCTACAGCGACCACCCGGTTTCGCGGGAGCGGGAGATCGGGTTCAGCGAGGCGCTGGCGCAGCGCGGCTTCGTCCCGCTGTGCCACCACACGCCGGAGCGAAAGGCGCGGACCTTCGAAAATCTCCAGGGCGGCGACGGGCAGTTCATCGCCTCGCTGCCGAAGCCATGCGGGCTTTTCTGCTGCTGGGATGAGGTGGCCTTCCGGGCCGTGCACACGGCGGTGGAACAGGGCGTGGCGATGCCGGAGGAACTGGCGATCGTGGGCGTCGACAACGATCCGGTGTTCGTCAGCACCGCGCGGATCCCGCTTTCGAGCATCGACCCGGACATCATCCGGATGGGTTTTCTCACCGCCTCCTGGCTGGGTGAAATGATGGAGGGCAGGAAGATTGAAGCCATTGAACTGGATCGTCTTGTGCCGCCGAAGGGACTGGTGGTGCGGCAGTCGAGCGCGCTGGAAACGGTGGAGGATCCGCTGGTGCGGCGCTTCCTGGAACTGCTGCGGCAACAGCGCCCGGGCCTGCTGAGCATCGGCGATCTGGCCAGCGACTGCCACGTGTCCCGGCGCCTGCTCGAACAGCGGGTGAAGGAGGCCACCGGCAAGACCCCGCGGCAACTGCTGAGCCAGACCCTGGTGGACGGCATCCAGCGCTTCCTGGCCCAGACCGACTACACGCTGGCGCACATCGCCGATCTGTTAGGCTTCGAGCATGCGGAGCGGCTGAGCCATCTGTTCCGCCGCCAGACCGGGATGACGCCGGGGGAATACCGGCGTTCGACCCTGAAATAGCCGGCGAAAGGGCCTGCGCGAAATCGCAAGGCAGGTTCCCCTCTTCGTAATGCATTCCGCCATGGACGGAGCTACGGTCTTCACAACCGGAAACGCCCGGTTCTTCAAATCCCGAAGCACCCGGCGTTCACATCCCTACCCATTATGTCCGTTCCAAGCGCCATCAGTTTCCCGGTGAATACCGGCACCATTCGTCCCAGCGGCAACGGCCGTTAGAGCGACGCCCCTTTTCCTGAAGCACCGCCTGTTCCACTGGCGGTGCTTTTTTTATATCCGGAAAAAGCTGCTTCATCGACAAGCCGGGGCCTGCCGCTACGTTTTGCATTCGTATGCGCCCGTCTTTACTCTTCCTCGCCCTGCTGACTGGTCTAGCGACCGCTCAGGAGCCAGCCGCGTCAGCGAAAAAACCGGTGGAGGGACAGCCCTCCGAAAAGTCAGAGAAGTCCGATAAATCCGACAAGTCTGAGAAATCCGACAAGCCGGACAAAGCGGAGAAGCCCGACAAGGATGCTCCCGCGCCGGTCACCAAAGACGGCTCCGTGACCATCGGCGGCAAGAAGATCGACTACAAGGTCACGACTTCGAAACTGGCGATCGAGAAGGATGACGGCTCGCCGCGCGCCTCGATTTTCAATGTCTCCTACATCCGCCAGAATGCCGGCGACGTGAGCAAGCGGCCGGTGCTGTTCGCCTTCAACGGCGGTCCGGGTTCGGCCTCGGTGTGGCTGCACATCGGCACGCTGGGACCGAAGCGCGTCGACCTGCCGGGCGATGGCACCGCGGCGCCGCAACCGCCGGCCCGGCTGGTGGCGAATGAATCCTCGATCCTGGATGTCGCCGACCTGGTGTTCGTCGATCCGGTCTCGACCGGCTACAGCCGTGCGGCGAAGGGCGTGAACACCTCCGAGTTCTTCGGCGTGGATGAGGACGCCGAGTATCTGTCCGATTTCATCCGCCGCTGGATCACCGACAACGGCCGCTGGTCGTCGCCGAAGTTCCTGCTCGGCGAATCCTACGGCGGCATCCGGGTGGCCGGACTCGCCTCGCAGTTGCAGTCGCGCTTCGGTCTGGCGCTGAACGGCGTGGTGATGCTTTCCTCGGTGGTCGATTTCCGGACCCTGAGTCCTTCGCAGGGCAATGACCTGGCCTATCAGGTCTATCTGCCGAACTACGCGGCGATCGCCCATTTCCACGGCAAGGTGAAGGGCGACCGCGATGCGCTGGTGAAGGATGCCCAGGACTTCGCCGCCGGTGAATACACCTCCGCGCTGTTCAAGGGCAGCCGCCTCGATCCGGCCGCGCGGCAGAAGGTGGCGGAGAAGCTTTCCGCGCTGACTTCGCTGCCGGTGGAGCTGATCCTGCAGTGCGACCTGCGGATCGATCCATCGCGTTTCCGCGGCGAGCTGCTGCGCAAGGAAGGCAAGGTGCTCGGCCGCTTCGACGCGCGGGTGGCCTGGCCGACGACCGATCCGTCGCGCGCGACACCGGAATACGATCCATCCTTTTCGCTGACCCAGGGCGCCTACTCGACGGCGATGCTGGATTACCTGGCCAAGGACCTCGGCTGGAAGGAAGAGGCGCCGTATGAAATCCTGACCGGCAAGGTCCAGCCGTGGCGCTGGGGATCCGGCAACAGCTACGCCAACCAGTCCGAGCGGCTGGCGGGGGCGATGCGCGACAATCCCTACCTGCACGTGCTGGTGATGGGCGGCTACGCCGACCTGGCCTGCCCGCCGGACGCGATCGCCTACACCTTCGCCCACCTCGACCTGCCGGACGTGACCCGCAAGAACATCACCTACACCAGCTACGAGGCCGGTCATATGTTCTACCTGAATCCGCCGGACCTGCTGAAGGAGCGGAAGGATCTGGTCGATTTCATCAACGCGGCCCTGCCTAACTGAGGCGGCCCGATAGAGCATCTTTGATCTGAAAGCCCGGGGCCCGCGCTCCGGGCTTTTTTGCGCGCTCAAGGCGAACCTCAGGGCCGCAGTGGGATGACACACTTTTTCGGCGATGACGGTCGAAAAAGTGGATGTTTCACCAAGCTCAACTTTCGGAAGTGGCACCAAAACACCTAACATCCCGTTTTCGTGCCGGTTTGACACCAATCCGCCATTCGATGGCACAATAACGCAATCTTTTGCGGGAAAAGTAGATCGATTCGTACAAGGCCCTTCCTACGGTTGGGGCAGTGAATCGAATGACAAAAAGCCCCCCTTCAATCAGGTTCCGAACTCTCTTCGCGGCGTCGGTGTCGTGTCTGGTTTTTGGCTTAACTGCCACGGCCGAGGCCTCGGTCGCGGTGGATTATCTGCGTTGCGAGTATCTCGAAAATCCTCTCGGCATCAGCGAGGTCAAACCGCGCCTGTCGTGGGTCATCCGCTCGCTGGATCGCGGCGAGAAACAGACCGCCTATCAGGTGATCGTCGCCTCCACCCCGGAACTGCTTGCCGCCGGCAGCGGCGACCTGTGGGACTCGGGCAAGACGATCTCCGACGCCACCGCCCAGGTGGTCTACAACGGGACGGCGCTGACTTCCCGCACGCAGTGCTACTGGAAGGTCCGCTCCTGGGACAAGGATGACGCGCCCTCCGACTGGAGCGCCGCGGGGATGTGGACGGAAGGCCTGCTGCAGGCGGCCGACTGGAGCGCCAAATGGATCGACGGCTCGAAGATCGGCACGGCCGGACCGATCTACACGCCGACCATCACCAGCGGGATTTACAAGGCGGTCGATGGCGCCGGCACCGCCGCCGACGTCACCCTCCTGCTGACCGACAAGGCGAAGGCGGGGAGTTTCTCGATCGTGGTCGGCAACGCGGCGCTGACCAACGGCAGCGACCCGGCCAACGGCCACGTCAAGCAGTTGGTGGTCACCTACACCATCAACGGCCAGACCGGCGTCAAGACGATCGCCGAGAATGCGACTTTCAATTTCCCCGACGACATCCCGCAGCCGGTTTCCGCCACGGTGACCAAGGTCTATTGGGAAGCGATCGACGGCTTTGCCTCTCTCGACGTCACGGCCAAATTCAACACCCTGACCCCGGGCGGCACCGGCAATGTGACGGTCAGCAACGGGAACTTCACCGACCCCGCGCCGAACCACGTCAAGCGGATGCGGATCCAGTATACCATGGCCGGCCAGTCGTGGATCAAGTACGCTGCGGAAAACTCCGTGATCGCGATCCCCAACGACCTGGGCCAGCCATCGTCAGTTCCGTACTTGCGAAAATCCTTCACCCTGAGCAAGCCGGTCAAGCGTGCGACCGTCTACGCGACCGCGCTGGGCATTTACGAGCTGAGTCTCAACGGCCAGAAGGTCGGCGACGAAACGCTGGCTCCGGGTTGGACCGACTACCGCAAGCGCTTGCAGTACCAGACCTACGACGTCACCGCGCTGGTTGCGACCGGCGACAATGTCCTCGGCGCCCAGGTGGCGAACGGGTGGTATGCCGGTCACATCGGCAACGGCGGCTACCAGTATTATGGCAGCAGCCCGGCGCTCTACTCCCAGCTGGAAGTGACCTACACCGACGGCACCACCGAGCGGATCGTCACCGACAACACCTGGAAGATCCACGTCAGCCCGATGATCGCCACCGATTTCATGTTCGGTGAGGATTACAACGCGCAGAACGAGATCACCGACTGGAACAAGCCAACCACCACCGACACGGATTGGTCGCCGGTCTTTGTCCGCTCGGC
>JAQGPE010000393.1 GCA_028293225.1 Akkermansiaceae bacterium
TGTTCCTGACCAAGGACCTGCATCTGGACTGGCGGTTGGGCGAACAGTTCTTCATGCAGCACCTGGTGGATGGCGAGATCGCCTCCAACAACGGCGGCTGGCAGTGGAGCGCCGGGACCGGCGCGGACGCGGCGCCGTATTTCCGGATTCAGAATCCGTGGGCGCAGGGCAAGCGGTATGACCCGGATGGAGACTACATCAAGAGGTGGGTGCCGGAACTCAAGGGCGTGGCGGCGAAAAAGCTGCATGAGGGCCCGGCGGCGACTCTGGCAAAGGGCTATCCCCTGCCCTGCGTGGATCATTCCAAGGAACGGGACCGGACGCTGGCGATCTTCAAGCGGCACCGGGCCGGGAAGCATTGAGAGCCTCCGATGAGAGATCCGGCTCAGGGCCCTGACTTCGCTTTCGCGAGCATCTCCTCAATGATCGATTTCAACTCCTCAGCCGGGATGGCATAGGTCTCGCAGCGGTCGGGCCGGGCGATGTTCATTCCCACACAGCTACCGTCCAAATCAAAAACCGGGCCGCCCATCCGCTCGTAGTCGGCGATAATGTCGTGCTGGATCACCCGCGGAAAGCCACTGCGACGCCCCGAGCGGTTGAAGCCGCTCATGTCATCGTTGCGGGTCAACAATTCACCGAGCATCACACTGAGAGTCTGAGGCTGGCCCTCCCGTTTGATATTGACCGCGACCGTTGCGCCGACCGGGTGCCCGGCCAGAGCCTTCACCAAGCTCTCCAGATCCTTGACCTGCCGATCCTCGATGGAAATGAGGACGTCGCCGATTTCGAAGCCGGCCTTCTTCGCTTCGCCGTCGTCGGCCAGATCGGAAACCGCCAGATCCCCGTCATCGTCGTCAAAGGCAATCCCCAGAATCACGCCGTCCTTTTCCTTGATCTCGCGGGCTGTCGCCGAAATCACGCCAATCTGAGGGTTGCGGTCCTTGCGGGTTGTGGTGCCGTTGGCGACCACCCAAGTACCCCGCTCCAATTCAGGCCCGGTTGCCAGACGCACGGGGGACAGGCCTGTGGCATCGACTTTCAGCAGGGCGACATCCCAGCGTGGATCCGTGGCGACCAGGCGGACGCTCTTGAAAAGCTGCTGATCAACGGCGACGGAAACACCGGTCAGATCCGGCACCTCGCTGGCCTTGGTCAGGATGTAGCCATCGGGCGAAATCACTACGCCATAAGCCATCTCAGAGCGGCCCTTTTGAATGACCGCGCTTGATTGCTGGAGCGCGACTTTTGTCGGGCCATCGCTGACCAGTTGATTCATCCGCGGCCCGTGAGTGCGAAAAGTCGTCTCCAGGGTGTCATTCGCGTGCAGAGCAGTGGAGCTCAGCAGCAGCAAAACCGCACAAATCAGAGGATCAGCGTTCACCGAGGCGAAACGTAAGGTTTTCTGTCTTCCCTGCTCTAAGCAGTTCAAAGGCCAAGCGGTCGTCGGGAGCCTTCTCCTTCAGGAAATCCTGCAACTGCTCCTTGGTCTTCATCTCGACTCCGTCGATCTTCAGCAAGACATCGCCATGCCGCATGCCCGCTTTTTCCGCCGGCGACTCGCGACCAACCTTGGTGACACTCAGACCCGGCCCATCGGTGCGGGGTTCGGCCGAAATGCCCAGGAAGCCTTTTCCCTTCTCCGGCCTCTTCGCGAAGCTGCCCTCGCCGATGAACTCGCCCTTTAGCAGGCCGTCCCAGTTTTTCACGAACTCACGGGCAGGCACGTGCAGATTCTCCGTAGTGCGCTGGGCAACGCGGGAGTTGATGGCGATTACGTGGCCGTTGAGATCGAAAAGCGGACCGCCGGAATCGCCACCGATCAGCGAGCAATCGCTTTGAATCGTATGCTGGCTGGTGCGCACGACGCGGCCGACGCGGACCACCACGCCGCGCTCTTTGTCGTAGCCGCCGGAGTAGCCCAGGGCATAGACCCAGTCGCCGAGCTTGGTGTCGTCGTCACGGTTGAGATCGACGTGCGGCCAGGTGCCTTTGTCGGTGATCTTCGCCATGGCGCAGTCGGTGTTCGCGACCAGTCCCAGCGACTCCGCTTTGACCCGCTTGCCGTCCTCGAAAACGACGGTGAACTCGTGCCCCACTCCGGCGGTGACGTGAGCGGCGGTCAGGATCAGGCCGTCGGCGCTGACGATCACGCCGGAGCCGGAGCTTTCCGCAAACTCCAGGCAGACGGTCGCCTTGCGCGCGGCGGGCAGGGTTTCCGTGACGTGCTTCTGGATCGCTTCCAGATCGGAGCGGGCTTCGGGGACCTCCTTGTCGTTGATCGCGGGGCGCTCCGCCAGCACGCAGGGGGCCAAAGACAAGGCCGCCGTGGACAACAACAGGGCGGCGGCATTCCGGAAATCGATCATGATCGAGGGAGACGGAGCATCCTAGCCGTTTCTTCCTCCCTCTGCAACCCCCCCTTCGTGCCGTCTCCGGAAGACCGCCAGCCACTCGCGGCCCTCCCGGCCGGGATAGGCGCTGTGCGGGACGAAATCCGTGACGGGGTCGAACCACGGGGCGAGCAGGCCGGCAATTTCCTCCCGGGTGGCGCCCCAGGGCGGCCCTGCGGCATCTTCGCCGGGCTCGTAGGGATCGAGATAGAAGACGCCCACCAAGTGTCCGCCAGGCGCCAGAATGGATGCCGCGGCCCAGGCGTAGGCCGGACGATCGGAGGGATCGATGGCGCAGAAACAGGTGTGCTCCCAGATCGCATCGAAGGTCAGGCCGCTGCGCCAATCCGTGTCGAACAGGCTGCCACTGACATATTTCTCCCGGCCCGCGGCCGGTAGCGAGCGGGCAAACCCGACGGCGGTCGGAGACAGATCCAGCCCGGTGGCGTGAATCCCCGCGGCTTCCAGAGCGCGGACATCGTGACCGCTGCCGCAACCGGGCACCAGAACGCTTGAGGCACCACGCAGAGCGGCACCGTCGCTGGCCAGATACTCCACCAGGGGCG
>JAQGPE010000399.1 GCA_028293225.1 Akkermansiaceae bacterium
GAAATGCGGTCGCCGCTCCCCTGGACCCGCCAGAGGGTGGCGCAGCGCGGCAGGTTGCGGGAAACCGGACCATAGGCGAAGACGTGGGCCTTCGCCGTGAAGTCGGCAGGCAGGTGGAGGTTGCTGAAGAGTTCCAATCCGCAGCTTCCCGCGAGAAAGATCACGCGGTCGTAAGGGGAGAAAGTCCGGATGATTTCATCCCGATGCGTCGCTGCGAAGCGAGGCTGACGCGAGCGCAGATACTGGAGCGAGTTGTTTAGGCTGGCTGTCAGGAGCGGGATCTTCCGGAAGGGCCGGGGTACGGAGCGATAGGGGAAGTTCCGGGCGAACTTCTCATCCGGCAGGAAGGAAAGGCGATCGAGAAAGGCCCGCTGATCCTCGCTCAGGGCATTGGATGCCGGATCGCTCTGGCCGGTGAGGAAGGCGATGACGCTACGCGTTGTCATGAGCGGCGTCGGTGAAGTGATCACTGGCGAAAACCCGGTAGCGGCGGCCCCGCCAGTCGATGATCTTCACGAGGGCGGCGTGAACGAGATGCAGCGGCTGCAGCATTTCCGAAAGGAGGGAGACGCCGGGAAGGTGAAGGGTCTGGTGGAAGAGCCTCCTTTGAACGATCCGGATCAGAGCCGCGCGGACCAGCAGAAAGCCGGCGACGATCGCCGTGGCCGGCCACGACGGTGCGGCGAGGAGGCAGGCCAGCAACGCCCATAGGACCAGCGGATGCCAGCCATGGAGCAGGAAGATCGCCGCCCGGTAGCGGGGCGGCTGCTTCCGCAGGAGGAGCAGCGCGAAGAGATGCCAGCGGTGCGTCATGCGGGCGTAGTGGGCGAGATCCTTCACCCGCGTGGCGATGCGCTGGGGATAAGCGGATTGATGGATCGAGCCGCCTCGCGCCTGGATCGCCGTGGCGAGAGCGAGGTCGTCGGTCAGATGGTGGCCGATGGCTTCGAAGATCGCGCGGTCCGCGGACTTCATTGCGTAGCACATGCCGTTGATCGAAATGGGCGGGGCGAACGGCAGCAGAGACAGGTAGGTCATCGCCGAGTTGTTGTTCACGAACTGGGCGAGCAAAGAGGAAGGCAGGTTGTCGCCGGGTTCGTACTGCGGTAGTCCGGTCGCGATGTCGTGGCTGCGGGCGTGATGAATCAGTGTGGCGGCGGTGGCGCGGGGAAGATGGGTGTCATCATCGAGTACCAGGAGGAAAGGCGTGTCTACCTGGCTGGAGCCGTGGATCAGTTTGAAGACCTTCGGATTCCGGGCCGGCGGGCAGGGCGGACACAGCAGGACGGTGATCTTTTCCCCGGGATGGCTCGCGATGAGCCTGGCGGTGACGCGCCGGGCTTCCTCATCATGGTCGTCGCAGAGCCAGAGGAAGCGCTGGCCCGAGAGCGAGCTGAGGTTGCTTTCCAGCATCGTTTCCAAGCCGGGGTCGCCGCTGAGAATGGCCTGGGCGATCGTGACCGTTTCGTCCTTCAATCCGGCGGGATCGGCACGCTCTTCGCTCGCGGCATAGCTGAGCGCGAGTCCCGCCTTCAAGATCATGACCAGGAGGTAAGCGAGGCAGCAGATGGAAATGGCGAGGATCATGATGGCAGGTGCTCCTTTTGCCAGCGGATGAAGGCCGTGACGCCCTCCTGCAACGAGACGGCTGGCGGCCCGAGGACCGCGAGGGATTTGGAAATATCGAAGGTCTTCGAGTAAGCCAGCACGCCGATGCCGAAGCGGGTGATGGGTGGTTCGCGGCGGGGCAGAAAGACCTTGTAGAACCACTCGATGGCCGTCGCGATCCGGAGCGCCCGCTGGCTGCTGAGATGCTTGTCCGGCAGAGGGATGCCGAGCTGCTCGAAGATGCCGAAGAGAAAGGGCTGGATCTCGATTGGCTCGCCGTTGGTGAGATTGAACTCACCTTGCACCGAGGATCCGGTGGCAGCGGTGAGCATGTATTCGCACAGCGTGTCGATGTAGATCAGGTCGCCGCGGGCAGGCGGGCCTGGCCGGTCGAAGCGGTACATTTTACCGGCTTGCGCGGCGGCCAGCAGGCGCGGAAACAGGACCGTGTCGCCCGGACCGAAGACGGCACGGGGCCGCAGAATCACCCAGCGCCCGGGGAAGTCGCGCACCAGCAGTTCACCCTCATGTTTCGTCCGCGCGTAGTCGTTGACGAAGTCCGGGCCGATGGGCGTCGCTTCGGTCATGTTCTCCTGATCCGCTTCTCGATAGAAGACCGAGCTGGAGGACAGGTAGACGAAGTTTCGCACGCCCTTCCGCTGACAGAAATCAAGGACATGGGCAGTGGCGGCGACGTTCTGGGTATGGAAGTCCGCAGGCGAACCCCATGGCAATGCGCGCGCTGCGGCGTGGATGACGACGTCCGGGGTGAAAGCGAGGTCGAGCGGCTTGGCAAGATCGTGGCGGGTGTAGTTCGGGAAGGCCATGGGCCGCCGCCCCGTGCCATAAATTTCGAGCCCGGGCCGGTCCGCGAATCGTCTCAAAAATGAGCTGCCGACGAATCCGGAGGCGCCGGTGAGAAGGATCTTCATGCTGGATTCGGGAGGGGGTTGACGCAGCGGATGCGGCGCTGTTTTTCAGCCGGGGGCTGGGGTTGCCAGGGAATGAAAATGATTTCCGGCGCGGTGAGCTGCTGGCTTTGGAAAAGCTGCATGAGAGCGCTGGCTACCTGGCTTTCGAGAAGGGGAGTGGACTCGCCGAGCATGATGCGGATTTCACGGCCGTGCTGCTCGATGCGGTAAAGGGCGGGAGGGTCGGGAAGGGCGTAGAAGGCCTGTCGCAGGACGTCTGGGAACAGCGGCCCTCCGAACCAGAGCACTTCGTCGGAGCGGCCTTCGATCGCTGCGATCACCCGGGCGGCGCGACCGCATGGACAAACCAGCGGAGAGGCCTTGAGGATGTCGTCGAGGCGGTGGCGGACGATCCACTGGGTTTCCCGCGTGAAGTCGGTGACGATGGGATGGAAACGCGTCCGCTCCTCGTCGATCCACTCACACTCGATGTGGAGAAACTCCTCATTGAGATGCAGATTTCCTTCCGCACCGGTTGAGGCGAGGACGCCCTCGGTCGCCTGGTAGACGTTGCCGGGCCGGACGCCGAATTTCGCTTCGATGTTGGCCGAGTCGTGCGGATCGAGGACCTCGGCCACCGAGACGATTTGCCGGGGTCTCAGTTGCAGGGAGGGGTGGCGTGCCAGCTCCGCGAGCACCGTGGCGGGCGCAATCAGCAGGTCCGGTTGATCATCCTGCAATTCGCCGCAAAGGTCCGCCAGCGGGCGCAGGAGATCGAAGTAGCGGAACGCGATCCGGCGGCCACCGAGGGTGCGGTAAAGGTTGCTGTTGGCACGGAGAAAGAACGCGATCTTCAGCTTCGGCCGCCAGGGGCTGAT
>JAQGPE010000421.1 GCA_028293225.1 Akkermansiaceae bacterium
GTCAGGGGTGAACGCCTTCCCTTTCGAGAAGCCTTGCCGCGCCGTCCGGATCGGAGACCTGCATGGCGGCCGAGATTTTGACGGCCAGCTTTTCGCGCTCCTGGCCTGTCGGAATCTTCTCCAACCAGCGCGCGGCGATGGACGGTTCGCGAGTTGCCTTGGTCTCGACATAGTCCCGCATGGCGAGGTCTTTCAGGGGGCTGCCCGGCAGAGCATCGAGCCAAGCGGGTTCGGGAACTCCGCTCCTTTCGCCAGCACACAGGGCCATGATGCGCAGGGGATGCTTCGCGTCAGGGGGAGCGTCCACGGCAGCCATCCAGGGAGCCCAGGTCGCTCCGTTTTTCCAGCTTTCCGGCTGGGAGGCGGCTCCGGCCTGGTTCCTGGCAAAGTCCAGGCGCTCCTCCGGAGTGAATCCTTTCTCCACGACGGGAACCCCTTCTTCGGAATTCAGTCCGCGCAGCTGGTATTTGGTCCAAAGGACGATCTTGTCGCGAAACTCCTTGAGATGGGGCGTCTCCTCCCCAGGTTTTTCATTTAACGAAGGCGTCAGCGCGACGAGAAATGCCAAGGAGTCTTTCTCATCGCGGAGGTTGGTGAAGAAGTTTTGAGCGATCTTCCGGATTTCAGAATCCGCCCAATGCTCCGGCGTTTCACTCAGAATTGCCTTCAGGTCGATCACGGCGCGAGGGGGATCGGTCCGGCTTTCAATCACGGCCGCCCACGTGCGCATCTCGCGCCCCTCGGCCCATGGATCGTTTTGGGCTTGGGCTTCACGATACCAATCAAGGGCTGCACCAGGATCGATGAAGCCCCAGTCACGGAAGGTTAGGGAACTCACAAAGTAGTCCTTGGGATTGGTCTGAGCCAGGTAGAAATGCTGGCGGGGATTTGAGCCCTGATAGAAAAATGCCGCATACTGTCTCACGACGGGATCATCGAGCGAAGCGAGCCATTGTTCCGCTGCGCCTGCGCCCAGTCCGGCGAGGAGTTCCTGCAGACGCTGCATTTTCGGGTCATCCGGCGGTCCATCCCGGATCGCGGTGACGCCCTGCGACCGGGACCGGATCTCAGCGACCAAGTCTTGGGTCAGCGATATCAATTCGGGGACGGACTCCTGGCCCGCCATGGAGTGCCGGTCGATGGAAAGCCGTTCCTCCCGCCGCCGAGAGGGCCGGGCGGTAATGCCGGCACCGGCATCATGCGGCGTTTCCGGAGCAAGCCGGGCAAGTCGATTTTCCAGCTCAGTGAGGCGATGCTGCTGGAGCAACCCGAATCCCAGCATCGCGACCGGAATCACCACGAGTAAGGTCTTCTTCATTGGGCGGAATGGTTCAGGTGCCACAAGGTCTGCGCGCGCAAAACGGGAGACTGGATTTTTTCCGCCGCCTTCAATGCTTCCGGCAGATGGTAGATGAATCGCCGGTTTTTGAGAGCGTTGGCACGTGTGTCGTCCGGGTCGTTTGCATTGAGGTCCCTGGAATTCCGCAGGCTCTCGATCAGATCCGCTTCCTCTTGCTCGATCCGGGCGGAGATCTCCGGTGAAACTTCCTGAAGAATCGGGCCGGCCTGGTCGGGCATGGTGCGGGTGAGCCAGTGCTCCGCGGTTTCAGGAGGGGTGTCGGTGGAACCCGGGCGCGGCGGATTTCTGGGCTCCGCCTCCTGCTTGAGAAGGGAGCGAGTGGCCATCACGGCGAGGTCGCGACGCTCCTCCGGGCTCTGACCGGGAGCTTGAACCAGGGCATCCAGCAGCTCACCCGATCCTGCCCATCTCACCAGAGCGCGCTGGCCGACGGGGTAGAGATCTCCCGTCATATTTTCGCGGATCAGAGCCAGGTAGGTGCCGGCGTCTTGGGGCACGGGCGGCCTGAGATAGATATGCTGGCCGAGAGCGCCAGCGATGAAATCCGGTTGCCAGGTGTCCGGTGGAAAACTGGCCAGATAGCGCCGGGCGCCCTGGGGATCGCTGGCAACCAGATGTGCCATGAGGATGCCCTGCATGGTGCTGATCGAAGTGCTGCCGCCGTTCAATGGGATCTGGTCGCTGTCGGGCGAGTAGGAACGGGGGCTCCTCCCGGCCAATTCCATGGCGATGTCTGGTCGTTCCTGGGTCTGAAGCAACCACTGTTCCGCAGCAGCAGGATCGCTGGCGATCCAAAGCCTGAAGTGCCTGCCCGGTTCGGAAGATCCCTTCCACCCGGCATCCATGAGTCCATCCAAAGCGGCCCGGCGGTCCCGCGACCCGAGGATATCGGCGAGCAGCGTCGCGAGGGCATCGCCGCGGTCGTAGGAAAACGTGCCAATGTCATCGGCGTGCAGAAGTTCGGAAAGCTGCCGCGTCGTGAGCGCCTGGAGTTTCCTGCGCAGCGGCGGCCGAAGCGATTTCGCACGGATGGCCAGGCGGGCTTCCTCCACGAGTTTAGCGACTTCGAGGCTGGCGGAAATCTGCGTGCCGCCCGTCCTGCCGGCTTCCTGCTTTGCTACTACGTCCGTCGTTTTGAGCGGAGCGGTGAAGGTCAAATTCGAGAGCCGCTGTTCCGCGTTGGCGATCGCCACCTGCTGGAGCGCCAGGGGGACGGCGAGCAGCAGGAGCGCACAGGGGACGAGGATCTTCTGATGGGTCGCAATCATGAGCGAGAGGGATGAAGCGGTGGAGAGTCCGGCGGACCCGGCGATGGCCTTGGCCGTGAACGACGGCAGCAGGGCAAGAGGTGCTGCCTTGGCAGACTCCGCGGCCAAGCCTGCGACGAGCACTGTGATGGAGAAGGCGATGCCCTTCCGGCTCAGCGAGCGGTTGAGTTTGATCAGGGCCCGGACAGATTGCTTCTGCACGGCGGTGGGAGTCCTGCCGAGCAGGGTGGCGATGCGCGGGAAGGAGAGGCTTTCGAAGAAATGCAGAAGGAGGATGCGCCGGTCGGACTCGGAAATGTCGTCGAGCGCCTGGTCGAGATGAGGGAGGGCCCGCTGCCACCGCGACGAGTCGAGGTCCGAAAGGAGCAGAGGTGCTGGCGTGACGGCTTCCTCAAGATGGGCGCGCTGCAGGCGGCGCTGCTGGGAGCTCTCCTTGCGCATGGCGGTGGTGCATTCGAAGAGGGTGGTACGGTGAAGCCACGAGGGCAGGCGCTCCGGCTGAAGGGCGAGGAAGGCCGCCTTTCGCGCCACGATGCACAGGACCTCCTGCGAAACATCCTGCGCCAGCACGCGATTGCCCGTGCGGCGCAGGGCGGTGTGAAAGATGAGACCGAAGTGACGCTCCGCCAGAGTGCGGAAAGCCTTCTCATCCCGCTGGCGGGCGAAGGCGGTCAGAAGAGCTGCATCCGTGACGGCGATCATGCGTTACAGAGAGGAACGGCGAGCCGGCCCCCCGTGCGGACATGAAAAATGAGAAATCTTCCGCTGAAAAACCGGAAACGTGCTCCAGGGTCTGAAACAGGAAGGCCACACAGAATCCTGTGTGACCTTCATTTCTCTTTTCAGGAAAGCCGGAACCTCTTCGCCGGGTGGCTACTCAAAGCCATCGAGGCAAATCGCTCACAACCCCGAGGGATGGCGCATCACGTGGCCGACGCCGTTACGCGGCTGGGGCTTCCAACGCGGGCCGCTTTCGCCGCCGGGGCCGCCCGTATCGAGGCGGAGGCCGGCGACGGTCATGAAGACGTGGCCGCTGCGGACGTAGAGGGTGATCCAATCGCCCTCGCCTTTTTTGCCGTAACTGAAGTATTCGCGGGAAGGCATGGAGCCCTTCAGCAGGCCGGCCTCACGCAGGACATAGGAGACGGAGCCGGAGCAATCGTAGCCGCTGTCGGCTTGATGGGCATGACCGCCGCCCCACTTGTAGGGCATGGTCTGGAGGCGGTTGCCGGCGGCGATGGCCTTTTTGACGGCCGCCGGGGCCTTTTTGGGCGCATAAGCGAGACCGCCCTGCAGCATGGCGGTCCTGCCCGGTTCGAAGTGGTAGGAAACCTTGCGCGTCGCTTTCACCTGGTTCGAGCAGGAGCTCAGCGCGATGGCCGAGAGGAGGGCTATGAACGAGCAG
>JAQGPE010000432.1 GCA_028293225.1 Akkermansiaceae bacterium
ATTCCTCCGTCGGCGGCAAGACCGGCGTGAATCTGCCGGAGGGCAAGAATCTGCTCGGCGCTTTCCATCAGCCGCGACTGGTTCTGGTCGATCCGCTCACCCTGGCCACCCTGCCCGGTCGCGAGTACCGCGAGGGCTTCGCCGAAGTTATCAAGCACGCGGCCATTCGTGATGGTGCCATGCTCGACGACATTGCCGCTCTGGACCCGGCTACCCGGGAAGTGCCGGAGGACCTGATCGCCCGGAACATCGCGATCAAGGCCCGCGTCGTGGAGGAGGACGAGCACGAGACCAAAGGTGTCCGCGCGCTGCTGAATTTCGGCCACACCATCGGTCACGGCATCGAGTCCGCGGTGCCCTACGGCCAGATGCTGCATGGCGAAGCCATTTCCCTCGGCCTGCGGGCGGCGCTGTTTCTTTCGGAAAAGCACGCAGGCCTTGCGCCGGAAGTCAGCCGGAAAATCGTCGGCCTGTTAGAGCACTTCTCGCTGCCTCTGATCCTGCAACCGGAGCTCTCCACCAGCCGGATCATGGACAAGCTCAGCCGCGACAAGAAATTCGAGAGCGGCAGCATCCGTTTCGTCCTGCTGCGCGCCGCGGGCGACGCCTTTGTCAGCGATCAGGTGACGGTCGGGGACTTGAAGGACGCGATCGAGTTCCTGCGGCAGCCGGTGGCCTGAAAATCTCAGACGTCCTCCACCGCATGCAGGCTGATGCCATGCTCGTTGCAGAGGCGGAAGATCGTTTCCCGCTCTAACAACAGCGTCGTGCGCGCTTCCACCGCGATCGATTTCACTCCGGCGGTGATGCAGGTTTCGATGGTCTGCGGGCCGACCACCGGAACGTCGAAGCGGAAGTCCTGACGCGGCTTGGAAACCTTCACCAGCATCGTGTCCTTGCCCCGGCCCAGCTCGCCGCCGCGGCGGATGCAGGCATTCGTGCCTTCGAAAGCTTCCACGGCCAGCACCGTGCCGTGGCGAACCACCACCGTCTGCCCGATATCGAGCCGGCTGGATTCCTTGGCGATACGGAAGCCGAACGCGGCGTCATCGAGCTGGCGTTTCTTGAAAACCGGACCGCAGACGTGGCCGGGTTCCGGAAGAAGATCCTCCAGGAAAGTGGTCGCGGGCAACAGGGTGATGCCGTCCTTGGCCAGTTCATTGCCGATCCCGCCGAACAGCGACTCCGCATTGCGCTCCTTCAGCCGCGCCAGAAGCATCAGCGTACGCAGATCCGGTCGCAGGTCGAAGAGGTTCTTTGGCGCGATCTGGCCGACCATGATCGCTTCGGTCGCCTTCTTCGACTTGAAGAACTTGATCATCTTGCCGAGCTGTCCGACGCGGAACCACTCCATGGCATCCACCAGATCGGCGAACTCAGGCTTGGTCTCCTCATGGAAGGCCGCAGCCACCAGAACCACCTCAGGACATTTCAAGCGAGCCGCACGGGCGAAAGTCTCAGGATAGACTCCATTTCCCGCAATGATGCCGATAGTGCGTGTCTCCGCCATGAAATCCTTGAAAGTAGCGGCTATGGGACTCGAACCCATACTCCGAAGAACTCGATTTTGAGTCGAGCGCGTCTACCAATTCCGCCAAGCCGCCGTCAGGTGGCGCGGAGCTTGGAGGCTCCGGCCACGCCACGCAACGACAAAACGATCACGCAATTTCCTCGGGGGTCGGGAGGACCGAGCCGTGGCGGTGCAGGGTGGTGGAGACGGCCTGTTCGCGGAAGAACGGCAGCAGTTCGATGCGGCCGGAGAGCGTGGGGACGTGAGAAACGTAGCGGACGCCGCCTTCGACCGCGGCGGCGGCGATTTCCTCCGAAAGGCTGGCCGAACGCAGGACGCCGTATCCTCCCTTTGAAATACGCGTGGCAAGGCGGGCATCGCTTTCGGTCCAGACCGGACCGGTCCAGCCGGGCAGGGCCTGGCCTTCCGGAAGCGAGACATCGACCTGGACTCCGGCGGCGGTGGCGGCGAGCACCAGACGGGCAAGCGAGGTCAGATCTTCTCCAGGGGTGGCGCGGATCAGGGCGCGTTCGAAAGGGCGGTAGCGGAAGACATTCGCTTCGCACTCCAGCTCGGACGGATCGTGCTCCTGGGAGAATTCCGCGGAATGCAAGAAGGAATAGCTTTCCGCGGCGGCGGTCAGGATTTCACGGTCGGCGCCGGCTTTCACAAAGGCCTCGAGGAGGGCGGCCGGGACTTCGTCGAGCTCCAGGCGCAGCGATGGCTGGCCCGTGCTGGTCCAGGTGCCGAACTGCGCGACGTAGTTCGGACCGCCGGCCTTCGCTCCGGGGCCGAAAGAGGAGCGTTTCCAGCCGCCGAAGGGCTGGCGCCGGACGATGGCGCCGGTGATCGGGCGGTTGATGTAGGCGTTGCCGACTTCCACCTGCTCCTGCCACTGGGCGATCTCGGCCGGGTCGAGCGAGTGGATGCCGCCGGTCAGGCCGAACTCGGAGTCATTCTGGATGCGGATGGCGTGAGAGAGGTTGCTGGCGCGGACCAAGCCGAGCACCGGGCCGAAGCACTCGGTGCGGCGGAACCAGCCGTCGGTCTCGACGCCGAGCTTGATGCCGGGCGACCAGAGGCAGGGGTTGCCGTCGACCATGGCGGGTTGAAGCAGCCATTCCTCGCCGGGTTCGAGCTGCGTCAGGGCGCGCTCCAGAGCTGCGCCAGGGGCGCGAACGACCGGAGTGGCGACGCTGGAGAAATTCCACGAGCCGCCGACGGTGAGGGAAGCGGCGGCGTCCTTCAGACGGCGGCGGAAGCCCGGGTCGTCGTAGAGTTCGGCCTCGACGATCGCCAGGGAGGCCGCCGAGCACTTCTGGCCGGAGTGGCCGAAGGCGCTCTTCACCAAGTCCTTCACGGCCTGGTCGGGATCGGCGGCGGCGGTGATGACCAGGGCGTTCTTGCCGGAGGTCTCGGCGAAGAGCTTCAGGTCCGGTTTCCAGCCGAGGAACAGGCGGGCGGTCTCGTAGGCGCCGGTCAGGATCACCGCGCCGATGCGGGAGTCGGTGACGAGGGAGCGGCCGATTTCGTTGTCCGGGCAGGGCAGGAACTGGAGGACTTCGCGCGGCACGCCGGCATCCCAGAGAGCATTGACCATGATCCAGGCGGTCAGGACGGTCTCGGGAGCGGGCTTGATGATGACGGTGTTTCCCGCCACCAGCGGGGCCAGGATGCCGCCGCAGGGAATGGCGAACGGGAAGTTCCACGGCGGGGTCACCAGGACGGTGCCGAGCGGCTCGAAGGTGGTGCCGTCGAACCAGCCTGAAGAAAGACTACGCGCGTAGTAGTCGGCAAAATCCATGGCCTCGCTGAACTCGGCATCGGCTTCCATGACCGACTTGCCGGCGTCCAGGACCATGGCGGCGATGGCGTCGCCGCGGCGGGTGGCCAGCGTCGCGGCGACCCGGGCGAGGATTTCGCCACGGGCGCGGAGGCCCAGCGCTTTCCAGCTTTCGCGGGCGGCGACGGCAGCCTGCAGGGACTGCTCGATCTGCTCCGGTCCGGCGAGCGCGTGGCGGTAGGCTTCGACGCCCGGGCGGGAAGGATCCTGGGCAACGGCTTCATCGGCACCAGCGACTTCCTGGCCGCCGATCTGCAGCGGAACGGTGGGGATGGAGGTGGCGCGGAGGGCGTCGACCTTGGCGCGGATCCAGGCGACGTTGTGAGGCAGCGACCAGTCGGTGTCGGCTTCATTGTGGAAATCAGCGTCGATTGAATGAACCGGGCGTTCCTCGGTGGTGCGGTCCTGCACGCGGCGGGGGCCGAAAGAGGTGGCGGCAAGCCTTCCGCAGGCGGCCAGGAAGCGGGTCTTCTGGTTTTCCCAACCGGCATCCCCGGGGCTCATGCCGAAGAGATCGTGAAGGAAATTTTCCGGCGAGGTGTTCTCGTCGAGGCGGCGCACGAGGTAGGCGATGGCGCTGTGGAAGTCCTCGCGCTTCACGACCGGCGCGTAGAGCAGCAGGCCATCGGCGGCATCGCGGACGGTGCGGGCCTGGTGATTGGCCATGCCTTCCAGCATCTCGAACTCGACGCGGTCCTCGACGCCTTCCCGCGAGCGCAGCAGCAGGCCGTAGGCGACGTCGAAGAGGTTGTGGCTGGCGACGCCGAGGCGGACGGCTTTTGCGTTCTCCGGGCGACAGCCTTCGTGGAGCATGCGCTTGAAGTTGGCGTCGACCTCGACCTTGGTGCCGTAAGGGGCGACCGGCCAGTCGTGGATTTCGGCATCGACCTTTTCCATCGCCAGGTTGGCGCCCTTCACGATGCGGATCTTAATGCTGGCACCACCGGCGCCCACCCGGCGCTGAGCCCAGGCATTGAGCTCCTTTTGCACCGGCCAGGCGTCCGGCAGGTAAGCCTGGAGCACGATGCCGGCCTCGAGATTCTTGAACTCCGGCTCGTCCAGTACTTGGCGGAACGCGTCGCAGGTCAGACGCAGGTCGCGGTATTCCTCCATGTCGAGGTTCACGAACTTCGCGCCGCCGGACGGGCGGGGGTTGGCGATCGCGGCGCGGTAGAGCAGGCGCAGGCGGCTCTTGATTTCCGCGAGGGTTTCCTCGCTGGCGACCAGGTGGATCTGGCTGAAGATGGCGGAGATCTTGACCGAGATGTAGTCGGTTTCCGGATCGGCCAAGCGGGCGAAATTGGCTTCCAGGCGGTGGTTCGCCTCTTCCTCGCCGAGCACCGCTTCGCCGAGCTGGTTGAGGTTCATCCGCATCCCGGCTTTGCGGCGCTTGATCAGGTGCTTGCGGAGCTTGCTTTCCTCGGCGGGGAGGATGACCGAGGCGCTTTCGCGGCGCATCTGCTCCGCGACCAATGGCATGACGATGTCCGGAGCGGCGAGCGAGGCCATTTCCCCGGCGCGCATGGCGACGCGCGCGGCCAGCGGCAGGTAGGCAGGGACGCCGTAGTCATCGACCAGATCGCGGAAGCGCCTGGCCTCGCGGGCAGCGGTGGGGGCGCGGAAGACCTGGTCGGCCATCGCGAAGGTGAAGGCCTTCCCGGCCGGGTCATCCATCATGCCGGCCATCTGGCGGGCCTGCATTTTCTCGCTGAACTTCTGACCACGGGTCGCCTCCTCCAGCAACTCCGCCGCCAGATCGATCGCCAGGGCGGGCAATTCCGCGTCAGAGGGTTTGGTCTGGCGGGAACGGTCGATCAGATCGCGAACGGATGTCATACCCTTCAAGCTAACACGGGGGTCTTGACCGTTTCCGTCACTCCGGGCGGCGGGGGCGGTCAGGAAATGGGGATGTGCGCTTGCCGCCGGGTCCCCTGCCCGCTTCCATCCGGAGTGTGGCTTTGGACACGGAGTTCATCGCGCGGGTCGACTCGCCGCGTTTCTGCGAACGGCTTTTCGCCGTGCTGCCGGACGTGGTCTTTTGCCTGAAGGACAGCGAGCGCCGCTATCGGGCGGCCAACCAGGCCTTTGCCGAGCGGATCGGGCTGAAGGACCCTCGGAAACTGATCGGCCGGCTGGCGGAAGATTTCTTCACGCCCGCGCTGGCTGACGCCTACCGCGAACAGGATCTGGAGGTGCTGGGCGGCGGGGAAATCACCGACGAACTGGAGTTGGTGAGCAATCGGGACGGCACGGTCGGCTGGTATCTGGCCACCAAGGTGCCGCTGCAGGACTCGAGAGGCGGGGTGATCGGGCTGGCGTCCGTTTCCCGCGATCTGCGGGCGCCGCGCGAGGGCGATGCCGAACTGGCGGGGATCGCCAAAGTGGCCGAGCACATCCGCGACCACTTGGACTCTCCTCTGAAAGGAATGGAGTTGGCGGCAATCGCCCGGCTGACCCCGACCCAGCTCGACCGGCGTATGAAGAAGGTCTTTTACCTGAGTACGGCGCAATTTGTCAGGAAGGCGCGGATCGAGCATGCCGCGACCCTGCTGGCGACCTCCTCCCGACCGATCGCCGAGGTGGCGCTGGAGTGTGGCTACGGCGACCAGACCGCGCTGACCCGGCAGTTCCGTGCGACGGTGGGGATGCCACCCGCGGCGTATCGCGAACACATCCGCAAACGCCGATGAAACCGGAGAGGATCGCACTTTTTGGCGGAACTTTTGATCCGATTCATCTCGGTCATCTGGAGATCGCCCGGCTGGCCAAAGAGGCGCTGGAACTGGACAAGGTGATCTTTCTGCCCTGCCGGACCTCCCCCCACAAACAGGGCATCGAAACGGCTCCCGCGGCCGATCGCCTGGAAATGGTCCGGCTGGCGATCGCGGAGCTGCCGTGGGCGGAGGTCGATGACCACGACCTGGCCGCTCCCGCGCCGTCCTATTCTTACCTGACGGCGGAGGAAATGGCCCGGCGCCATCCGGACGCGAAGCTGTTCTGGCTGATGGGAGCCGACCAGTGGCGGGCGCTGCCCCGCTGGGCCGAGCCCGGGCGGCTGGCAAGAGTGGTCGATTTCATCGTCTTCGCCCGGGACGGAGCGCCCCTCCCCCATTCCGGCTGGGAAATGCACGCATTCAGCGGAACTCACCCGGCCTCGGCGACCGCGATCCGCGAGGCGGTCCGAAACGGCAACATGCCGCTCAATTGGCTTCCGGCGGCGGTGGCGGACTATATTTTCCGGCACCAGCTCTACGCATGTTCCAGCTCCGACAAATCGTGAACCACTGCTTGCAGCCCTCGTGGCTGCTGGCTAGCGTTGCGCCGAATTCACCACCATGAAATTCCTTTTCCGACTCGCCCTGATTGCCCTCCTGCCGGTGTCCCTGCTTCACGCGGAAGATCCCGCCAAGACGGAGAAGCCGAAGCGTCAGTTCGAGCAGGACTTCTCGAACCTGCCCAAAGAGAAGCGCGAGCAGTTCGGCAAGCTGGCCGGTGAAGCGAAGCGCCTGTATGACCAGAAGCGCATCTTCGAGG
>JAQGPE010000454.1 GCA_028293225.1 Akkermansiaceae bacterium
TCCGCGCTGACCGGTCTCCTCGGCATTCAGCGCCTGCAACTGGCGGAAGACTCGGTTCAGGACGCGATGATCCGCGCCCTCCAGACCTGGCCCTACTACGGCGTCCCCGACAACCCGGCCGCCTGGCTGATGCGCACCGCCAAGCATCGCGCCCTCGATGTCATTCGCCGCGAGAAGGTCTTTTATCAGAAACAGCCGGAGATTGTCGCAACTCTCGAGCCCGCCGCCGACGAGGCCGGCCCGGTTTCCGATGATGAAATCCCGGATGACCGGCTGCGGCTGATCTTCGTCTGCTGCCATCCCCTGATCCCCCAGGAGGATCAGGTCTTCCTGGCTCTGAAGACCCTCTGCGGATTCAACGTCGCGGAAATCGCCAGCGCTTTTCTTTCTACGGAAGCTGCCGTAGCCAAGCGCCTGACCCGGGCAAAGCAGAAGATTCAGGACCAGGGAATCGCCTACGAGATCCCCGAAGGGGCGGATCTGGTGGCCCGCCTCGATGCCGTGCTGCAGGTGATCTATCTGCTCTTCAATGAAGGCTACAAAGCCTCGAAGGGCGACAGCGTCCTGCGCGAAGATCTCTGCCAGGAGGCCATCCGTCTCGCGGGGTTCCTGGTCAGCCATCCGGCCGGCGACCATCCCCACACCCACGCCCTGCTGGCCTTGATGCTGCTGGATGCCGCCCGGTTTGCGGCCCGGCAGGATGCGGAGGGTGTGCTGATCCGCCTCCGCGATCAGGATCGCAGTCTCTGGAATCGTGGTCTCATCGGAGCTGGCCTGATGCATCTGTCCCGGTCGGGAACAGGCCGTGATCTCAGCGAATATCACCTCCAGGCCGGTATCGCGGCCTGCCACGCCACGGCGGCCACGTATGCCGGGACCGATTGGCCGCGGATCCTCAGTCACTACGATCTGTGGCTGCAGATCGACCCGTCGCCGATCGTCCGGCTGAACCGGTCTGTCGCCGTGGCCAAGGTTCATGGCCCGCGCGCCGGGATCGAAGCGATCCACGCCATCCCGGAGAACGCGCGGCTGGAGTCCTACCACCTCTACCACGCCGTGCTCGGCGATCTGGAGGAGCAACTGGAAGACTTCAAAAGCGCCGCCGCCCATTTCCGCCGCGCCGCGGAATTGACCGGCGTGGCCGCCGAACGGGCCTTCCTCGAAGAGCGGCTGCGCGCCTGTGGCGTCGAGCTCTGAGCTACTCCGGCAGCGCCGGGAAACAGCGCCGGATCTCGGGATCGGTCGGCGCTTCGATCCGGATCCGCTCCAAGCTGTAGGGGTGGGTGAACTCAAGCGTCTTGGCCTGCAGCAGCATCCGGCTGCCCGTACCTAACAGCTCACCCAGTTGCTCGCAGCGCTCCTCGCCCGCATAGCGGAAATCGCCGACGATCGGCAGACCCGCGCCGTGCAGGTGCTTGCGGATCTGGTGGAAGCGGCCGCTGTGCGGCTCGGCCTGAACCAGCGACAGCACCAGGTCCGGCTCGCCTGCGAAGGCATCCGACACCGCCCGGCGCTTGAAGAAGGTCAGGGCATCCAGCCACGGCTCGTCCGGTCCTTTCTGCAGCTCGGCATCGCAGCGCCATTCGTCTGCCGTGCGGCCTTCGACGACGGCGAGGTAGGTCTTCTCCACTTCACGGGTCGCGAAGTCCTTCTGAACCATTGTCGAGGTCTGCTTGTCGAAGGCGAACAGCAGCACACCCGAGGTGGGCCGGTCCAGCCGGTGGATCGGGATGATGTGCTTGCCGAGTTGATCGCGCAGCACCTTCATCGCGATCATTTCCGGCGGCTCCGGTTCGCGGCCGGGGTGAACCAACAGCCCCGCGGGCTTGTCGATGGCGACCAGCGTCTCGTCCTGATAGAGGATGTGCAGCGGCATGGAAAATCAGGAAGGCTCGACGGCGCTCACGGGAGCCTTGGCTTTCTGAAATGCCAGCCACGCGGTGAAAGCGGCCGCCAGCGAAACGAGGGCCGCGCCATAGAAAGGCAGGCCCGGGATGTGCAGCGTATTGCTCGTCGCCAGTCCCCAGGAAAACAGGGCGGTCCACAGCAGCGGCGCGATGATCCCGGCGACGCTGACGATGCTGTTGAGCGCGCCCTGCACCGCCCCCTGCTCATCGGCGGGCACCGCCTGGGAAATCATCGACTGGGTGGCTGGAGCGCCGATCCCGCCGATCGAGCCGATCAGGATGATCCCGTAGATCATCCAACCTTCAGTGGCGGTCCCGTAGCAGAACATCGCCAGCGCCATCGCCAGCAGCCCCAGGTAAATCCCGCGCCGTTCGCCGATCACCTTGATGACCTTCCCGGCCAGGCCCGCCTGCACGATCGCGGCCATGACGCCGACCAGCGCCAGCGAAAGTCCGACCTGCTTCGAGTCCCAGCCATAACGGGCTCCGGTGTAGAGCACCCACAGCGCCGGATAGATGTTGCCCGCCAGGTTGGTCAGGAAATGCGTACCCGCCAGGCCCATGACGAGCGGCCAGCGGCGTAGCGCCATCAGGGCTTTCACCGGATGAGCGCTGGCCCACGTGAAGGGACGGCGCTTGTCGGCCGGCAGGGATTCCGGAAGGACGAAGGCGCCGTAAAGCCAGTTCACCAGGGTGATGCCGGCGGCCACATAGAAGGGCATCCGCGGACCGTGCGCGCCGAGCATTCCACCGATCGCCGGCCCGGCGATGAAGCCGAGGCCGAACGCCGCACCGATGATCCCGAAACCCGCTGCGCGTTTCTCAGGCGGGGTGACATCCGCGATGTAAGCGCTCGCCGCCGAGAAGTTCGCCGCCGTGATGCCGGAGATGATACGGGCCAGATAAAGCCACCCGATCGTCGGAGCCCAGGCCAGGACCAGGTAGTCGATCCCGGACCCGAACAGAGACATCAGGATCACCGGCCTGCGACCAAAGCGGTCGGAAAGGCTGCCGAGCACCGGCGAGAAAATGAACTGCATCAGCGCATAGAGCGCGCCCAGCCATCCGACCGAGTGAGCCGCCGCCTGCACGTTTCCGCCCTGGAGCTGCTCCACCAGTTTCGGCAGCACGGGCACGATCACGCCGATCCCGAAGATATCGAGAAAGAGCGTGATGAAAATGAAGATGATCGCGGGCTGCGGGCGGGCCATGCGGGAGAGGCTAGATGGCCTGACGCACCGGGAAACCATAAATCCCGTAATTGGAACCCGGGATGCTACCAGGGCAGAGGTCCGCCGTTTTGGTTTACCTTGCTTTACAAGTAGCTTTCAAAAAGGTTCTCATTCAAACGACCCAATGAAGGACTCCACCTTTACCAAGGGACTTCTCATTTT
>JAQGPE010000461.1 GCA_028293225.1 Akkermansiaceae bacterium
GACATGCTGGCGGAAACATACATCCACCACTGGTAGGCGGCCTGCAGGTCCATCTGTTTCTTCAGGGCGGGATTGCCCCGGCCCAACATATTCATGAAGACCGGCTGGACCAGCAGCATGGCGAAGCCGAAGACGCCATAGGCGGCCAGGACCAGGTGCAGGATGCCGAAGACGATGACGACCGTGGGCCTTGGCGGGGACGCCGGAGACGGTGGCGTGAGCGGCGGCGGATGCACGGCGGGCGGCTGATAGGGAGAGTCGGAGGTCATGGCGTTGAGGGAAGGAAATCCGGGGCCGCCCCGGGGAGCCGACCGGGGAATGTCACGATTCCCTGCCGTGGGCGGCGAGCCAATCTTTCACCTGTGGGCGGTTCAGCAGGACCAGGCAGAGGGTGGGATAGATCATGGTCGCCAGCCCGCCCAGAACCACGCCGATCGACATCCCCACCTGGATAGGCTGGCGCATGTTGGCATCGACCGAACTCATGGTTTTTTGGGCCATCGGCAGGTAGAAGAGCACATTCAGGACGATGCTGACGAGTTTCCCGGCGATGGCGAACCAGGCGTAGCGATTCGACCACCTGATGGCGTGCTTGCGGCTTTGCAGAAGTTGGATTCCCGCCAACAGAAGCAGTACCCCGACCACCCCGGAAATGACGGAAGTGGTGAGCGGGATCCAACCGGGCGGGGCATCGATTTTCTGCGAAGCACTGACCAGAAATGTCGAGCTCATGGCACCGATGAGGCCCAGCAAGGCGCCCAGGATCGAGAAGGCGCAAAAGACCAGATCCAGAATCCCGAATACCTGGATGGCCCCGGGCTTCTGGCCGGGTGGCATGAACCCCGGCGGCGGCTGATTCGGCACGGCAGGCGGCTGATAGGGCGAGTCCATGCGGGCAGGCAATCCCAAGGGCGGCCGGATGTCGAGAGCGGGCGGTCGGGTGCGCTGCGCTGTCGGAGTCAGTCCGGCAGCGAGTCCACCCAATCCTTCACGCGCGGCTGTTTCAGGAAAACCAGCGCCAGCACCGGATAGATGAGGGCGATCACAGACAGGCTTACTGCCTTGAGGGGCGATCCATCTTCCCCGGCAGCCGCACCGGCGCTGGCGGGGAAAAGAACGATCGCCAGATCCTGGAGGACGGTCATCGCAATCGAGGCCCAGGCATAGCGGTTGGACCACATCACCCCGTTGCGTTTCTTTTTCAACAGCCGGATGCCCGCGTAGGTCATCAGGCCGGTGACAACGCCGTTCAACAGGAACGTGACCCAGTTCAGGAGGTTGTAGTGAATGCCTCCGAAGCCGGTCGCCAGCATCACGATGAAGACAACGACGCCGAGGATTCCAAGATAGCCGAAAATCCGGTGCAGACTGCCGAAAACGTAGGCCGATTTCGGCATGCCGTCGTAGCGGACCCGCGGTTGTTCCTCGACGCTCTGTGGTGGACGATACGGAGATTCGGAATCCATGCCGTTATCTAAAAGGGGAAATGCTGCGGGATGTCCAGACCGCGCAGAGATCTCCGGATGTCGAGCCTCCCCGGTGTTCAGCCTTGCACGGGCGGTTCCCCCGCTTGCACTCTCTGCGCGTGACCCCAGAAGAACAGCTCCAGGTCCTGACCGCCGGCACGGCCAAGGTCCTGTCGGAAAAGGAACTGCTTGAAAAGCTCCGCCTCGGCCGCCCCCTGCGCATCAAGCTCGGCGTCGACCCGACCGCGCCGGATATCCACCTGGGCCACACCGTCGTGCTGGAAAAGCTCCGCCAGTTCCAGAGCCTGGGCCACCAGGCCATCCTGCTGATCGGCGATTTCACCGCGACCATCGGCGATCCGTCCGGCCGCTCGGTGACGCGCCCGCCATTGACCCGCGAAGCGGCCCTGCTGAACGCGGCCACCTACACCGAGCAGGCCTTCAAGATCCTGGACATGGAGAAGACCGAGGTCGCCTACAACGGGACCTGGTTCCGCCAGATGAGCTACGAGGACGTCCTGCGCCTGAACGCCCGCGTGACCCTGCAGCAGATGCTGCAGCGCGAGGATTTCCGCAACCGCATCGATGCCGGGCAGGAAATCCGCCTCCACGAGCTCCAGTACCCGGTCATGCAGGGCTGGGACTCGGTCGAACTCCGCGCCGATGTGGAACTCGGCGGCACCGACCAGCTTTTCAATCTCCTCGTCGGCCGCGATCTTCAGAAAGAGGAAGGCCAGCCCCAGCAGGTCGTCCTGGTCATGCCCATCCTGGAAGGGCTGGACGGCGTGAAGAAGATGTCGAAGTCGTACGGCAACTACGTCGGCGTCAACGACGCGCCGCAGGACATGTTCGGCAAGCTCATGAGCGTTTCCGACACCCTGATGAGCCGCTACTACCTGCTGCTGCTCGGCGAGACGCTCGACCCGGCCGCGCACCCGATGGAGGCGAAGAAGGCCCTGGCCCAAAAACTCACCGCCCGCTACCACGGCGACGAGGCCGGCCAGGCCGCGCGCGACGACTGGGACACCCGCTTTTCGAAAAAGGATCTGGCCGCCGCCGAGTTGCCGGAGCTGGCCATCGCGGAGCTGCCCGCCGAGCTCAACGTGCTGTCGCTGACCGCGCATTGCTTCAAGACCGCCTTCGACCTGGAGAAATCGAACGGCGAGCTGCGCAAGCAGTTCATCACCACCGGCTCCGTGCAATTGAACGGCGAAAAGCTCACCGATCCGTCTGCCGCCGTGTCCCCATCCGCGGGAGACGTGCTGAAGCTGTCGAAAAAGCACGCCGTCCGGCTCGTCTGAGCCGCCAGCGAGGGGCCGCGGCGCTCTTTCCCGGGCCAGTCCTGTCATACTAATCGCCTTGCCAGGGGCGCGGCGGTCAAGATAGGTCCTGCCTCAGTGTCCGGCGCCGTCCGGGCGCACCCTCCTCCGGTGATGAAGAAATCCCTCCCCCTGTTGCTGGCCCTGCTTGGGGTCGGCGCGTTCCTGCCCTGCTCCTCCGCGGAGGACATCCTGGCCGGCCAGAAACTGCCCGCATTGGATACGAAGACGGGACAGCACTACGACAATGTCACCGTCCGCGAAGTCACGCCGGATGGCATCAAGATCATGTTCGACGGCGGGGTGAAGACCATCCCCGCGCGGGAACTGCCGCAGTACGCGGAGGCCTTCGACCGCTTGAAAGCCGAGGTTCCGGTCGCTCCCGCCGCCCCGGTGACCCCGGCGCCTTCAGCGGATCCGTCCGCCCCCGCCGCCGCGACGGATGAAGCCGCATGGCTGCCCCAGAACAATGCCGACGTGGTGGCGTGCTCGCTGTTCGTGGATGTCTCAAAGGGCATCGGCCACGGCGGCGGCGAGGGCTCCTGGAAAGGCTCCGCCTTCCTCTGCAACCTCGGCAAGACCACCTACATCTACAGCAACGCCCACAACTTCGACGGCGCGGTGGACTTCCAGATCCACGACACCAAGGGCACGGTGTATTCGGATTTCGCCTCGGTCGAGATCGCCGGACCGAACCAGGCCTTCTGGAAAGCCAGCGGCTACGGCGGCGACATCGTCCGCATCAGACTGAAGAACTTCTACCCGCAGGCGCTGACTCTCGACAGCCGCCCGCTGACGGCCGACAACGCCAAGGGCCGCAAGATCCTCATCACCGGCAATACCGGCGGCCTCGGCAAGATCACCGAGCTGGAGGGCCTGGTGACCAGCCTCGCGCCCGACTACATCATCATTCACAACGCCGCGGTGGAGGGCGGCAACAGCGGCAGCCCGATCGTCGATCTGTCCACCCACAAGGTCATCGGCATCCTCACCTGGGGCCTGAAGCTGGACGCGACTCTGGAGGAAATCTGGAGCAAGCAGCCGGTCGCCCAGCGCCAGGGCATCAATGTCGGCGCCGGCCTGGCCACCATCACCTATGTATCGACCAGCTTCGAGCAGCTGCGACAGCAGCGGGTGGCGATGAATGAGCTGAAGAAGCGCATCCGCCTGCTTGGCCTGCTGGACACGCTGATCCCCGCCAAGCAGGGCGTCTTCGTCAATACCCAGACCATCGTCATGGGCGACTACACCGTGGCCGACCTGCTGGCGGAATCCGCCAATCACCCGGTGGTCCGCGAGCTGCTGCGCCTGGACAAGGTCCTGCGCGCCAAGGGCGGCGCGATTGCCATCAGCAACGCGGAAATGCTGAAGCTCTACGAGAACTCCCTGCGCGTCTGCCTCAGCTCCATTTCCTCCGAGCGCATCGCCATGGAGACCACCCAGTCGGCCACCTTCTTCATGAAGTGCAATCTGAAGCGCAGCCGCGTGATCGACATCTGCAAGGCCTACGAGAATCTCTGCGCCCGCTCCGTCGACTGGTTCGTCCAGCAGCAGGGCTCCGGCGGCAAGGCGCTGGCCATCGACTCCCACGTCCGCCTACCCCCGCTGCGCAGCGGCCTGAAAGGCCTTGGCCTGAAGGAGTAGGTGGAACGAAGTAGACGGGCTCGGAAGAAGAGCGAGCGCGTCGATGTCGATCAGGAATCGCGGCGTAAGGGCGCGCCCGTCTTGCGGCTTTGCCGGGTGCCGTTACCAGGGGTTTCACCCCTGGCTGTCTCATGTCGCACCTGCGGCGCTCTTTGAATGAACGGCCCTGCGTCCGCTTCTCCGGCATCTCTCGTACTTCCCGCCCCGTACTTCCCCCCACCGGGCGATCCCCCGTGGCGAAATTTCCCCGCGTGACCACATCGTCACGTTCCGGCATTTCCGCCCCCTCGTTAGACTCTGGCAGAGTTTTAAAGCGAACTTCCCTTTTTCGCGGCCTGGCTGCCGCTTCTCTAAAAACTTCACTTCGTTCTGGTGGACTATTGGCCATAACCCACTAAATATGCTACAGTTTTCAAATTGACGACACCACCTGTGGTTCCCACGCTCTGCCTAATCGTTTTAAGACCCCATGCGGTGCGTGCAATGCGGCTCAATCAAGGACAAGGTGCTCGACTCCCGGATGTCGAAGGACGGCACCACCATCCGCCGCCGTCGCGAATGTCTCGGATGCTCCTATCGCTACACCACCTACGAACAGATCGAGCGCACCGAGCTCCGCGTGGTGAAGCGCGACGGCACCCGCGAAGCGATTCACCGCGAGAAGCTGATGGGCGGTCTGATCAAGGCCTGCGAGAAGCGCCCCGTTTCCATGGACCGCCTCGACCGCGCCGTGGAGGAGATCCTCACCGAGCTGCACCAGGATCACCTCTCCGAAGTCCCCTCGGCGATCATCGGCGCGAAGGTCATGGAGAAACTCCACCAGATCGATCCGGTCGCCTACGTCCGCTACGTCTCCGTCTACCGCCAGTTCGAAAATGTCGGCGAATTCATCCACGAG
>JAQGPE010000467.1 GCA_028293225.1 Akkermansiaceae bacterium
GACACAGGTCAGGTGCTGGCGCATCAGGCCGGGCTTCGAGCGCTTGCGGCGGATATTGACCATCCGGAACGGCTGACCGGTGATCATGGCCAGCGACAGGGCGGTGCGGAGCATCTGGCCGCCACCGGACAGGCCATCGAGCTGGATTGGTTTCATCAATGTCAGAGGAAGGGAAAAGGAGCGCCCGGAGAGAAAACTCCGGGCGCTCCTGTAAGGGTTCATTTGGGATTAGTCGTCCGCTCCGGACTGATCCTTAATCACGAAACGGGCATCCAGTTTCGCGACCGTTTCAGCCAGGTTGGCCAACTCGACGCTGCGCAGCACTTCGGAGAAGTTCTTGTAGGCATCGGGCGCTTCGTCGATCGGATACTTGCGGCAGTTCGACAGGATGTCGGTCGCTTCGAACTCGGCGTCGACCTTTGCCTGGTTGAGCGTCCGCGCCGCTGCCTTGCGACCCATCTGGCGACCCGCTCCGTGATTGACCGACCAAGCGGTGCGCTCCGCCCCGGCATTCGCCACCATCACGACCGAGCCGTCGCGTGGATTTCCCGGCAGCAGGATCGGGTGACCGGTCTTCGCGAAGGGGGTTCCCGCCAGCGAGAAGTGGCCGCCCGGAATCGCCCGGGTCGCGCCCTTGCGATGGACCCACGACTTCTGTCCCCCGACGATTTCCTCCCGCGCGATGTTGTGCGAGATGAAGTAGACGAGGTGACCCTTTGCCCCCGGCAGGATTTCCTGGAAGGCCTCCAGCACCAGCGCGTTGATCAGCAGATGGTTCACGGTCGCAAAGTTCGCACCCAGCGCCATGTCATCCAGGTAGTTGTCCGCTTCCGCCGTTCCCAGCGGAGCGTAGACCAGCTTCTTGTCACCGGCCGGATACGGGGTGCTCCATTTCTCGAACTTGCGTTCCAGGTCCTTGAACTGGTTTTGAGCCAGCAGATTTCCGAAGCCGCGCGATCCACAATGGCTGAGGAAGGAGACGTGCTTGTTTTTCAGGCCGAAGGTATTCGCGATGTCCTGATGGCGCGGGCTCTTCGAAATGCGGGTGATCTCGCACTCACCGAAGTGGTTGCCCCCTCCGTAGGATCCGAGCTGCATCATCTTTTCCCCGAAATTCCGGATACGCTGTTCCGCCAGGATTCCGTCCAAGCGGGTACGGAGTGCATCGTAGGTCCCATCATGACCGCGGTGGGTCGAGTCCTCGCAACGCTCCGCCCACTCCGGCGGGATGCCGAGCGCTTCGCAAACGGACTGCGAGGCTCCCTCGGTGACGACCTTGATCCCGAGATCCTTGTCGACCCGGCGGGATTTCTTCGCGCTGCGCTGGCCCTGGCCCGGCCCCGTCGGAGTCCGCTCCAGGATCGCATGGATCAACGCCCGGCGCACCTGGCGGTCGGCGATGGCATCCTCGGGAATGTCCATTTGCAGCAGCGACATGGAGCACTTGATGTCCACGCCCACCGGGCCCGGATAGATGTGCGTCGGCGAAACCATCACGCAGCCGACCGGCGCGCCGTAACCGGCGTGAGCGTCGGGATTCAGAATCAGGTCCGTGACACCGGGCGCCATGCGCGAGTTGAGCGCCTGTTGCAGGCACATTTCGTCGAAGCTATCGCGGATCGCATCCGTTCCCACGACGGTGATCGGCTTTCCGGCATCGCCGGGCAGAGGCAGGAAGCCCAGGGCTTCGTCGGTTTTATGAATGGTGTGCATGAGATGGTCTGGTGAGAAAAATGAGCTGGAGAAATTGAAATCGAGACAAGAGGTGTGAAGACATGAAGCGCGTCTACCATTCCGCCACGGGCCTTGCGGCCCGGCGGGATTCGAACCCGCACAGCTTTCGCTACTCACTCCCTAAGTGTAGTCTTCACGGGCATTCACGATTTCAAAAGGGAGACCGGCGACAAGGTTGAGGTGAAACTTCCTGCTCTACCACTGAGCTACCGGACCGTCGATTTTATGGTCCGGGCCGGAATCGAACCGGCGACCTGGTCATGAGCAATGATGTAGTTCCACCGGCATTCGCCGGAAAATTTGTGGTTTGAAGGAGAGAAGCGACAAGGGGAGGAGAGATCCGTAATAACTGCTCTACCTGGCTGAGCTACCTGCTTGCGCAGGGCCGGACTCGAACCGGCGACCCATGTAATCTCTCCGGCATTCGCGGAGGGTGTTGGAAAGGGAAATGGCTGACAAAGGTGGTGGGACGCCGGGGCTTGCGACCCGAAGAGACTCGCATCTCCATTTGTCCAAATGTAGTCCCACCGGCATTCAGCCAAAAGAGGATCGCGACGAGGGAATCAAAGAGACGTTCTATTGCTCTTACCTAACCGAGCGGACCCGCTCACACGGGGCTGGATTCGAACCGGCGGGCACTTTGCGGTGCGATGGAGTCTCTTCTGCATTCGCGATTGAAAGAAAATCCGACAACAAGGGAATCACCGTGACAGGCACTCCGGCGAGCTACCGCTGCTCCATGCCCCGCTTGCGCGGGTAGTGGGGTTCGAACCCACGGCCTCCGGGTTCATGTAGTCTCCGATTGCATTCGTCAGAAAGCGATTTGCCGGACCGGCGGCGAAAGGGGTGAGACTTGCGGCTTTCGCCAACGTTTTACAGACGGTGTAGTCCCACCGGCATCCGCCGGTCCGGCAAAAGGTTGTTCAGGCAATTTTCATGCGTTCGTTAAGAGGTTGCTGATTGATTTCACGGATCCAGTGGTCGCTGCCGTCGACTCCCCCCGCGAAGGCGGTGATGAGGTCGAAGACAGCATCGCTGAAGCCGCCGATGTTGAGGATGTCCTTGCGGTCCGGAGCCTGGGTGGTGGTGTTCGGCACCAGGTCGATGCAGACCAGGCGGGCCTTCGGGTTGCGGTTCTTGAGGCGTTCCCACTCGACCATCATCGCGGTGCCACGATCGGCCTTCGGATCAGCCCACGATTCGTTGTCGGAGACGAAAATCACCAGGTCTGGTGCGTCCTTCTCCGCATTCAGCTTGACCAGCGGCGCCGAGCATCGCGTCCCGCCGCCACCGATTTTCGCCAGCTTCTGGGCATTCGTGATCACGGAGTCGCGGGGATTCAGCTCCAGCTTCACCACATCGACTTCGAAAGGCAGCACCCGGGCCGTGCGGTTCTTCCGCAGGATGGCAGCGGCGACGAGCGCGGCGACATCGATGCACCGCACCGCCGAGCTGGCGCCCTTGCGGTAGCCGGTCACGGGCGACTGCATCGAACCGGAGACATCCGGGCAGATGACGACGCTTCCGGCGATTTCCGGCACGTTGCCGATCGCGACTTCCATCGCATCCTGCAGCGCTTCCCGCACCTTGGTTGGCAGGCCCTTGTCCGCATTCAGATAGGCGACCTGCAACTGGTAGGGAAAGACCCGCGCCCGCCGGATTTTCTCCGGATCGGACAGCCGGGCGGCAATCCGGTCCGAGAGCTGACGGTCGGCGAAGACGCCATGGCGCTGGAAGGTGTTCAGGTTCATCCGCGTGGTCTGCCATGAAGTGGTCTCCGCGATCGCCGACCACTCCTTGGTCCCGAGTTCCAGCGCGGTCAGCATCTGGAACGGGACTTCCGGGATGGAGCCCTCGCGGGAAACCTTCCACTGCTCGAAGTGGCGGACCACTTCCGGCAGCGCTTCCGCATTCCACGGCTTGCCGATCAGCCAGGCGTAGAAGGCTTCACGCTGCGGGTCGACCGGCCGCGGGTGGACCATCTTCACGATGTCCGCCAGCGAGGGCGAGGTCCCGATGGAGGCTTCCAGCAATTGCCGCCACGTCGCGCGCTCCAGCCACTGGCGAACCAGCCGCTTTGGCGCGGAGCCCAGCGACTTCCGCCCGGTCACGCCGGAACGCAGGATCTGGACGAAGTTCCGGAGCATGCGGCCGTTGTCGATGACCTGCGGAAAGATTTCGATCAGCCGGTCGAGATCGCGGCTGGCCAGGATGGCGCAGAGGAAGGCCGGCAGATCCTTCATGAAACCCCGCTGCCGGGCATAGAGCGCGGTCCGGGCGATGAAGTCGGAATCGACCTTCGCCGCCAGTTCCCGCACGCGGTCGAGCTGGAATTCTCCGGAAGCATAGTAGGTGGAGGTGAAGCAGCCCGTCACCGCGATCCGCGCCAGGGTGGCTTCTGCGGACAGCGAGTAAGCGACAGCGCCGGCATCGTTGGTGGCGGTTGCGGAAGGAATCAGCGCACCGCGGAGCGTGTTGAAGAGATTCTTGTTAGCCATGGAGAGAAGTTCGTTACTGCGAACGGAAGCTCTATTGGCATGGGCCGTGCCAATCCGATTCCCATAAAAATGAAATCTCCATAAATCATTTATTTTCAATGTTTTAAATCGAATTCAGGAAAATTACCCCTCTGTCTCTCCGATTCATATTTCGACATTTATTATCTTTTTTTATACGAATCTATCCATGAAGCGAGTGAGCATCGGCCTGATCGGCACGAAACTGGACAGCGCCTGGGGCACCAGCCGCTGGGACAGTTGGCGGCCGACGATTTCACTCTTCCAACATGAGGATCTGCTGATCGATCGTTTCGAGCTCCTGGCCGGAGTGGAGTTCAAGTCACTGGCCGAGTCGGTGGCCGCGGACATCCGGCTGGTTTCGCCGGAGACGGAGGTGCGGTTGCACTTCGTCGATCTCGGCTCGGATCCCTGGGACCTGGCCGCGGTTTACGGTGGCCTGCACGAGTGGTCGCGCGCCTACGCTTTCGAGCCGGAGCGGGAGGAGTATCTGGTCCACATCACCACCGGCACCCACATCGCTCAGATCTCGCTCTTCCTCCTGGTCGAGGCGGGCTACCTGCCGGGCAAGCTGATCCAGACCTCCCCGCCGCGGCAGCGCGAGGGTACGCGCCGCAAGGAGGCGGGCCGCTATTCACTCATCGACCTGGACCTCTCCAAGTACGATGGGCTCAGTACCCGCTTCGTCCGCGAACAGGCGGAGACCGTGGATTTCCTGAAAAGCGGGATCGCCACCCGCAATGCGGAATTCAACCGGCTGATCGACCGGATCGAGCAGGTCGCGCTGCGCTCCAAGGCTCCGCTGCTGCTGACCGGGCCGACCGGCGCGGGCAAGTCGCACCTGGCCGGGCGGATCTTCGAGCTGCGGCGGCAGCGCGGCAATCTCGGCGGCAGCTTGGTGGAGGTGAACTGCGCGACCCTGACCGGCGACACCGCCGCTTCCGCCCTGTTCGGCCACGAAAGGGGCTCCTTCACCGGCGCGCAAAAGGACCGCTCCGGCCTGCTGCGCGAGGCGGATGGCGGCCTGCTGTTTCTCGATGAAATCGGCGAACTCGGCCTCGACGAGCAGGCCATGCTGCTCCGCGCCCTGGAAGACAAGACCTTCCTGCCCGTCGGCGCCGATCGTCCGGTGAAGAGCGACTTCCAGCTGATCGCCGGAACCAACCGCGACCTGCGCGACGCCGTGGTCCGCGGCCATTTCCGCGAGGATCTGCTGGCGCGCATCCAGCTCTGGACCTTTGCCCTCCCCGCCCTCGCCCAGCGGCGGGAAGACCTGGCGCCGAATCTGGACTACGAGCTGGAGCGCTTCAGCAAGAGCCAGGGCAAGAAGGCCAGCTTCAACAAGGAGGCGCGCCAGGCTTTCCTGAAGTTCGCCGAGGCCGCCGACACCCCGTGGCTGGGCAACTTCCGCGACCTCAATGCCGCCGTGGTGCGCATGGGGACTCTGGCCCCGCGCGGCCGCATCCGCGTCGAGGAAGTGGAGGAGGAAATTGACCGGCTGCGCGAAAGCTGGCGCCGCCCCGGCGCGGCGAACGGAGTCGAAAGTTCGGACCTCGGCTCCCTGCTCGACGAACGGAAGATCGATCCCTTTGACCGCGTCCAGCTCGCTCATGTCGTCGCCGTCTGCCGCCGTTCGAAGACCCTCTCCGACGCCGGCCGCGAGCTTTTCTCGGTCTCGCGTGCCAAGCGCACTATCACGAACGATGCCGACCGGCTGAAGAAATACTTGGCGAAGTTCGGGCTGGAATTCGGACGGCTCTAGGAAA